>AQTU01000010.1:0-69738 GCA_000385835.1 Streptococcus mitis 13/39
CTAATTCAGCCATAAGAGATATGGCTTCAACAATGTCAATTCCCATTTCACGTACTAAAAATGAAATGACAATATAGCGTGATGATTGTAATTCTTTTGACATTTTCCCTCCATAAAATAAAAAAAACGGAAAGATTGTGAAATTCCTTTCCGTAACATAATAGATATTTGAACACCAAACTCAACACCAAAAAAATGTTTTTATTGATGATTATTGCTCAATCAAGCACTTATAACAATGTAAAAAATAAAAATCTGTACTCACAAAAACCCTTGAAATTCAAGGGTTTTAAGCATTTATTCTACTTCACAATGTTTTATTATTTTAATTCTTCTAGACCAACCATTGAATAGTAGCCATAATATATCCCCTTCGGATTGAAAAATTGTAAAAACGTTTTCTTTCTTGTCCTCTATTCTATCATAAATTAGTCTTTTTTGCATAAGCTTTTGTCTAGAAAAGCTACTTTATTAAGAAAAATTGAATGCAATCTCATTTTTTAATATATTAAACTCCGAAAAATAGCCATCTCTAATCCATGAGATTATTAAATATAAACTTAGTCGTATTCCCTTGTAATTAAGTTAATTATTCAGCTGATAAAATAGCTTTTAGAAGTACTATTAAAATAGCCATAATTTTATTTATGAAACTAACGTGTGATAATCTGATAGAAATAAAATTAGAGAAGACATGTTTGTCCTCTCCATCAACTTTTTATTACTCATCAAATAATTTTTCCAACTGTCTGGTTGCTGAGTCAATCTCGTAGCCGTTTTTTTCTATCAGCTGTTTCACCTTTTCTGTATCAAGCTCTCGATGATCTCTGACAGACAAAATCTTATCTGCCCATTCTTCAAGAGAATCATTCAAAGACAGACTGTTATCATAGTTATTTAGCATCCTTGCGTCTGGTAAATGCTTTGCTGTTACAACAGGTAATCCATTGGCTTGCGCTTCAATGAGTACAATCGGTAATCCCTCAAAATTTGATGGGAAAAAGAAAACATCAAGAAGGTTTAACATTTTTCCAACATTAGTAGTTAAACCTGTAAAAATGACTTTATCTGCTACTCCATATTTTTTTGCAACATTTTCTAAAAACTCAGTATCTCCTCTTCCGATAAATACTAGACGAGAATTTGGTTCTTTTTTGATGATTTCAGAAAAAACCTTTACACAAAAACTTTGATTTTTTTGTTTTTCATATAAACGAGAAACCTGTCCTACAACAAAACAATCTTCTGGAATATGATATTCCTTTCGAAGTTGGGCTTGCATTTCTTGATTATATAAAAACTTTTCTACCTCAATGGCATTATGAATCACTAAAGCTTTTTCTCTTTCTTTTCCATGATAAAAATGGTTCAACGCTTCTGTTCCGCAAGCCCAAAAATCGGTCGCATATTTGCCGACAAAAAGACGATTGACTGGATGAACAAAGCGGTAAAATTTATCTGCTGTTGCACAATGTCCATGTACTATTCTTTTTACGATTCCATATTTCTTTGCTAATTTTAAAAATTCTAGATGAGTCAATCCATTTTGATTGGACCATAAAATATCATAACGATGAGCATTCTTCTTAAAGAAACTATCCCATTCCTTTAATGCCTGTTTCATATGAGGTCTTAACTTAGGGATTCTATGAACGACGAGAGGATTGTGGCAAAGCTTTTTAAAATGTTCACTAAATTCAACATCTTCAGAACCTTGTAGTAAAAATTCCAGTTCAAATTTAGAGGTATCGATATGATTATAAAAATCTACCACAATTTTTTCTAGTCCACCGATATCTGGAACTAAACCACAAACTAATATTCGTTTCATATTTTTACCACCTTATTTTTTAACTTTAATACTTTTTGAATCATTAGTATAATTTGTTTACCACCTTCATGATTTCTAAATAGGAAAACGTAACTACCCAATACTGTCAAATAAAGGACGATTTTGATGATCAAACCGAAAATGAAATCTAGCTGAGTTAAGACTAAGTTATCCAGCAAACTCAAAAGTAGGAAGCTCATCCCTGCGACAGTGAAATCTTGTAACAATGTTTTAAAAAAGTCCTTAGATGAAGCTTTCAATCCATACTTAAAGGCGCTATATGGTTCATACCATGTACAGGCCAAGACTGTTGAACAAATTGTACCCAATAAAATTCCAGATACCCCTAAATCTAAAATCGCTAAAAAGTACAGTGAAAGAATTATATTTAATATAATTTCTGCAAGGGTTTTTTTATTTTGCTCATAACTTAAGCCATAAACTGAAATCAACGTTAGAATCGGTCTTCTATAAAAAGTTAGGAAAAAATGAAGGACGATCAAAATCTCAATCGTATAATTAAATGAAAAACTCTCACCTAACCAGATAGTCATAAATGGATGAATGAACATTAAATAACCTAAGCTAGCAAAATAAATCAGGCTAAAAGTAATAAACTGGAATTTTTTTAGGAATTTAACCATATCTGCTACTGCCGTAGACTCCGAATGGACTAAGTTACCTACGGAAGAAACAACTGAATTAATCACAGTATTTAAAATCAGTGAAAGAAATCCTAAAACATAGGTATAATTCCCATAAATACCTATAGCTGCTAAGCTGACAAAACTTGCCATTAGAATACTATCTGTTTGAAAAACAATCGTTTCTCCAATACTACCGACTATATTTCCTTTGATATTTCGGATAAATTTTCCTTTTTCCTCCTGATTAATGGGTGTTATCTCATTCTTAAACAAGTAACCATACAATCTATCTACAATCCGCGACATGATGATATTCCCTATAAAATTCATGATGATACTGATCAATAGATAAAAGATATAATTTTTTGTAAAGAATAAAATTCCGATTTGCAAGCATACGCGAAGCGTATTTAATCCAAAGTCAATCAAAGTCATCACATAATTACGCTGATCGACATAAAGTAAGGTTCGTTTATAGGAGAAAAAATAGCTAGAAGCTGAGTTAAATACAAAGAGGAAAAAAATCAAATATAATTCACTATTTACCGTATAATCCTTTATCATATAAGGAAGAAATAAAGAAAGTATAGCACCCAGTATAAAAATAGAAAAGCCAATGATTCTATATAATTTTTTGAAAAGAATCATAAAGGCATTGATTTTTCCATGTTCTTCTCTGTCTAAGGGTCCATATAGTGCATAGCTCATGGCTCCAGCAACCCCTAATTCTGCCAAAGACAGGATAGAAACTAAGCTAGACAAATAATTGTTTAATCCTAGATAGGCTACCCCAAGTAAATTGATAAAAATAGTTCGATTGATAAAGCCAAGAAGGACTTGAAAAGGTTGCAATGCAAGAGCTATACTTGTATTTAAGGTGGCAAATTCGGTTCTACTTTTTTTCGTGTATTTCATCTATTCCTTTAATTTTCCTTGTAAAAGTTGATCGAGATAACTCTCTGGAAGAACTTCTTCTTTCTTGATTTTATAAGTCGTTTTCAAAATCGGTGTTGTTTTCAACACTTCTTCCCATTCTTTTTCATCAAAAAAATCATGGGCATGGTCTCTTAAAAACCAAACACGCTCAGCTGGTGCTAGAATAGGTAATCTATCCACTAATTCTTTAAATTCATGATTTGATTCATATTCGGACAAAATAAAATAATCCATCATCAGGTAATGAATAAAAACTGGGTATTTACGAACATAGTAAATAAATAAATCCCGAATATGTTTGAAATGAGATTCGCCTTTTTGTCCTGCAAGGAAAAACCCTGACCATTTAAAATCACCAATCGCTCGCTCCATTTGCTCAGGATATGTCGGTGGATGATTCAAACTAAAAAAGTCCCCTTCAAAAATTTCTAAAGTTGCATAGGGAGATACAAATAAGGTTGCATCCATCCAAATTCCCCCATATTGGTATAAGAGACTAAAACGAATAATATCTGAATAATGCGCAGCTGATAATTCTTTTTTCTTGTATTTTTCGGTGATGTCCCTTGGAATATTGATGAAATCCGCTAGATTTTCATCCGTCAACAAGTGGAATTCGCAGTCATTTCTTTTGGCGAAGTCTTTTATAGTCTTCATTGAAGCCTGGACCATCTCAGGCATTTGAGCTTCTCCCTGTTGCCACATTGTCCAAATCATTTTCGGAAATTCTGTTGTTTCTTCTTCTTTTTCATCACTCGAATCATCTATTTGAGCTTCTTTTCGTAATTTCAGTACAAAATCCAAAAGAAGCTTTCTTCGAAAATCATAAAACATCTTGTCAGATTTTTGTGCAAGAAAGTAAACACATGTTAGTTTAAGGCCATAATATTTTAAAATTTGACAATAGCGAGCCATTTTATTTTGTAAGATTTGTAGTTTCATAAACTCTACAAGTTCCTTTCACATTTTTCTAAAGCTGTTTTTAGAAAATGTCCGTTACGAAGTTTCTCTCCTACTATTTTACTATTTTTAATCAATTCTTGATAATCTTCTTCATCAATCGAGTTTAAACAATCTGCAATTTCAAATAATGAATCAACAATGATTCCACATTGATTTTTCCGTACAAAATCAGCCAAGGCAGATTGGCTCCATACAATAATCGGAAAACCAGAGGCTAAATATAGAGAAGCTTTATGTGGGTTATTCATCTTTAAATACTCTCCATACATCCCACTACAAGTATGAGGACTATCTCCGTCCCAGACTAAGCCAAAGCCACCATGTAAGTGATTAGGTAGTTCATCAGGAGACAAAGCACCTTGATAATGAACGTTGTGAGGAAGATTCTCCTCTTCAAAGTTAATGCCATAAATAGAAAAATCTGGTTTTTCGGGTAATTGTCTTGCGTATTTTGTTTTCCGAATATCGAAATTTCCAGCTAACAAAATAGTTTCTTTTTCATAAGCTTTCTTCTCTTTATAATGTGGAATCAAATAGTCAAATATCTCTAAGGAAACAATCTTCTCTTCCGGTATTCCTAATCGCACAAGTTCTGCTTTCATCTTTTCGTTATGGGCGATAATACCATCGACTTTTTCAAGGACTGTTTTATTTTGTAAATAATGGATAATAGAGTACTTGAAATCTGTCAATGACTTGATGTTTTTATTTCTCAGGGACTCGATATCGTGAATGAGCAAATAAGCTTTGAATGTTCTATTTTTCAAAAATCTCGTAAAAATTTGTTTTTTCAAGGTATGCCATAATAACGGAAATTGAAGAACTAACACATCATTTTTTGTCAAAGTGATGGGATTTGAATCATTATTTAGGGAAAAAGGTTGATATCCTGCTTCTACCATTATTTTTTCAGCATCTAATCTTGCCTTAGATCCTGCATGTTTGGCTTCTGCGTAAAATTCTTTTAAGTAATAATTCATACTACTTCAACCCTCTCCAAAATCTTTTTACAATATATTTTTCGAATCTCCATTGAATGGCTCCAACAACTCTTGAAATAAAGACAATCTTTTTAGGGAATAATCGATATGCTCGCATTAATAATGATTGACTTGAACTTTTAGCGTAACGATTCAGATACTCGACATATTTTTCTTGATAGGGATTTCCCTCAAATATGCGATAGTCGACAACGTGCATCAAAACTAAATGGAATAAGCGACGCTGTACATATGGGAGTAAGTCAGCATTTCCTTCATATAGTTGTTCCACTTTATCACAAATAGTAAACAAATCCAAATTTTTCAAATTAAATTCACGATTCATAATACTACCAGAACGCACGCGATAATAATATCCTGTATAATCAATTTTCACTATTTTATGAATATGTTTTAAGATTCCCATTCCTCCATACACATCTTCATAAAATAGACCTTCTAAAAATGGAAAATTGAGAATCACTTCTCTTCTAAACAGTTTAGCGACTGCATTCAAACGGACAATATTATCTTCACATAAAGAGACTAAAGCTTCTTTAGCATTTCCTTGAAAAATAATTTTGACATTCTCGGGAGAAGGGATTTCTATTTCTTTTTTATCATTTGTATACCAACATTCTACGATGTCCATTTCTTCTGAAGTCATGTGCTTTAATAATTGCTCCAACATATCGTCTCTAAGAACATCATCGCTGTCTACAAAAGTGATAAATTCGCCTTTAGATTCAGTCATACCACGATTACGAGCGCCACTTAATCCTTTATTTGCTTGATTGATTAAGCGAAAGCGAGGATCTTGTTTACAATATCTCTCACAAATTTCTTGTGAATGATCCGTAGAACCATCGTTAACAAGTATTACTTCAATATTGCTATAAGTTTGACATTGGATACTATCTAAACATTCTTCCAGATACTCTTCAACATTGAAAACTGGCACAATGACACTTATCAATTTATCGTACTCCAAAATCTATTCTCCTTTGGAAATGAGCTCTTTCAAATAATTCAACCATCTCCAGGTTCTATTTACAATTGGAAACGTATAGCGTAAATAGAATTTAGGTGCTAGTCGATATAGTTTAACCATTTTACTAGTTCTTGCTACTTCTGGAGATTTTTCAACAAGTTTTATGTATTCTCTTAATTTTTCTTCATATAACTTTTGGTAGGGATTATTCTTTTCTATAAAATCTTTATGATGGGTCGTTACAATTTGAACTAAAAACTTTCCGATATAAGGGATTAATTTTTCATCTAAAGCAAACAAATCCACTAGTTTATCACAACAAGTAAACAAATCTAGATTTTTCTCAGAAAATCGTCTTCTCATGGTACTGTTTGAATGTTCTCGATAATAGTATCCTACATAATCAAGTCTTACCATTTTTCGTATAAATTTAAATAATCCTACGCCGTGATAAATATCTTCATAAATAACTCCCGTTAAAAATGGAAAATCTTCCACTAAATGTCTTCGATATAATTTACAGACTGGAGAATAAGACAAACCGTAATTACAACTCTTTATAACAGCTTCTTCTGAATTTCCCTCAAACTCAATCTGAATATTCTCTACTTCCTTTAATTTATCAAAAACACTTCTAGTGGCTCTATAATGACATTCTACCAAATCAATGTCTTCTGTCATGTAACGATTCAAAATTTCTAAATATTTTATGGATAGAACATCATCGCTATCCACAAAAGTAATAAATTCACCAGTAGAAGTAGCAACTCCATGATTTCTCGCAGCACTCTGTCCTTGATTTTCTTGATTGATTAAGTGAAAGCGACTGTCCAGCCTACAATATCTCTCGCAAATTTCTTTTGATCCATCTCTTGAACCATCATTGACTAGAATCACTTCTATATCTGTATAAGTTTGACATTGAATACTCTCTAAACATTCTTCAAGATAGTCTTCAACATTATAAACAGGAACAATGACACTAATCATAAATAGGCTCCTATTAAATTTTCCATTTTTTTCGAATTTCTAAATATCTTAAATACAACGGATAATATAAACTTAAAAAATATTTTGGTGAATAGCTATACCATCTTAATAATTTACTAGAATTGAAAATATCTGATGATTTCTTAGATATTTCAAAATAGTTATCAATTGCATCAACATATAACTGATAATATGGATGTCCAACTCTTATGTTATACTTTTTAAAATGTCCAATACCAACTAAAAATAACATATTCCCTACATAAGGTAACCAATTATCTTCTCTAAATTCTTCTAATAATTTTTTGCCAACTTTAAAAATATCAAGATTCTTTTCTGAATATGTCTGATTCATTGTACTAGAAGTATGATATCGATAATAATAACCAATATAGTCAATTTTTCTCATTTTATGAATATATTTTAAAGAGACGATTCCAGTATAAAAATCTTCATAAATTAAATTTTCTAAAAACGGAACTTTCTCCACTATTTCACGACGATAAAGTTTTGCGACTGGGCTCCAACTTACTCCATGATTAAAACATTCATATAACGCTTCATTTGAATCCAATTCTTTAACATCAATTACTTTTTTTTCTAAATTTAAATATTGAATATCTTCGGTTCTATTGCATTCTACAATATCAATTCCATCAGACATATACTTCTTTAATTGTGTCAACAAATCAAACTTTACTATATCGTCACTATCAATAAAAACGATGAATTCTCCTGTAGTCTCAGCAACGCCTCTATTTCTTGCAATACTCTGTCCTTGGTTTTCCTGATTTATTAAGCGAAAACGAGAATCTTTCCTACAATATTCCTCACAAATTTCTTTTGAGTAATCAGTAGATCCATCATTGACTAAAATAACTTCAAAATCTGTGAAAGTTTGCTGCCTTATACTCTCTATACATTCTTCCAAGTATTCTTCCACATTATAAACGGGGACGATAATGCTAATCATTTTTATTCTGACATCTCCTTTAAAATTCAGTGTATTACCCTATATATTCAGGCAATCAATTTTTTCCTATATGTAATTTATCATTTAGATGATTCATTACTTTTTTAGTAGATATCCAAATCTTTTGTATACTTGTATAAATGGGATGAGTAATCGTTGTATAATATTTTGGAGCAAGTAAGTACAGTCGCAATAAACGATATTTCTGGACAACTTCCTTGGATTGCTTTGCTATAAAAGCAGCGTTTCGAATAAAATCTTCATATAAATCGACATATGGATTCTTCTTATTTATCCCATCTTTTAAATAGTGTCCATGACCTATATAAAACATAAAATATCCAATATAAGGAAGCATATCTTCATCATCTTTAAAAGAATCTATTAACTTATTTCCCACTTTAAAAATATCTAAATCTTTCTCATTAAAGGATTTTGTCATAGTACTATTGGGACGAACACGATAGTAATAACCGATATAATCAACAATTACTATTTTTCGAATATGTTTTAAATAATTTATTCCTGTAAAGACATCTTCATAAATATAACCTTCTAAAAATGGAACTTTTTCAACAATTTCTCTTCTATATAATTTCGTAAAAGCACAAAACTTCACTTCTTTAAACGCAATACAATTAAGAATTGCTTTTTTAGCATTTCCTTCGAATGCAATTGTAGAAGTTCTATTAAGAAAGAACTCTTCTTTATTTCTTGTCATTCTACATTCTACGATATCTACATCCATCTTCATGTAAGGAAGTAATACTTCTAACACGCTTGTATTGATCACATCATCGCTATCCACAAACATAATATATTGCCCAACAGATTCTTTAACACCTCGGTTTCTGGCAACACTCTGTCCTTGATTTTCTTGATTAATCAATCTAAAGCGACTATCTTTTTCGCAATATTGTTCACAGATTTCTCTTGAACCATCGGTTGAACCATCGTTTACTAAGATGACTTCAATGTCTGTAAAAGTTTGCTGCCTTATACTTTCTAAACATTCTTCTAAATATTCTTCCACATTATAAACGGGCACGATAACGCTAATCATAAAATAATTTCCTTCTCATTTATGTTTATTCATCTAGCTTTACTTCTTTAATGCCATTTTTGAATTTCCAAATTGCGTAATAGAGCGGGAATATAATTGAATTATAATATTTTGGGCAAACATTATAGAGCTTAATCAAACGTGACGATCTAGCTAAGTCTGGATTTTTCTTGGTGATAGTTACATAGTCGGCCAATTTCTGATTATAGACTTCTGTATATGGATTTCCTTTTTGAATATAGTCTTGATAATGCATGGTCGCTACATGAACTAGGTATTTACCAATATAAGGAAGAAGTTCTCCCCTATCAGAATACAAGTCAATCAATTGGTCACTTACTGTAAACACATCTAGATTTTTCTCGGTAAATGTTCTATGCATAGTACTAGTCGCATGTTGACGGTAATAATAGCCTACATAATCGATTTTAACAATCTTTCGGATATATTTAAGCATACCAATTCCGCTATAAATATCTTCAAAAATGAGCCCTTCTAAGTAAGGGACAGCTTTGACAATAGCACTTCTATAGAGCTTTGTGACTGGATTGACACTTAGCAGGTGGTTAGGGACTACTTTCACTGCTTCCTCGGAATTTCCCTCAAAAATGATTTTGATATCTTGAGAATTTTCTGCCAAGAATTTCTTTTTATGTACGGTGAACTGACTTTCTACAATATCTACGTCACCACTCATATAGTTCATTAAGGTTTCTAAATAATTCGGTAGGATCATGTCATCACTATCAACAAATGCAATGAATTCGCCTCTTGAAGCTGTTACACCTGTATTTCGTGCAACACTTTGGCCTTGGTTGCTTTGATTGATTAATCGGAAACGCTTATCTGCTTGGCAATAAAGCTCACAAATAGCTTGTGAATCATCTGTTGAACCATCATTGACTAAAATGACTTCAAGATCTGTGTAGGATTGATTTTGAATGCTGTCTAAACATTCTTCCAGATAAGTTTCTACATTATAAACGGGCACGATTAAACTAATCATTCTTTATCCTAACCTTATTTCCTTAATCCAATTTCATCCAAAAGTGTCTTTGTAAAATCTTTTTGAATAGCATTGACTCTATTATTGACTATTTTTCGTTCATCAATATAAGGATCTTCAGATTTCATGACACTCTCTAGAAATTCTAATAAATCATGCGAATCACGAATGACACTTCCCACCATTAAATTCTTCACATCTTCAAACACAAAACCTCTTTTTTCCTTGTATTCCTCATAATCATTAATGGTAAATGCAACTGGCCTATTTAATAAATAATAATCTAAAAATACTGAAGAATAATCTGTAATCAATGCACTGGTTGTGCCCAAAAAGGTATATAAAGTCCCATACTGCTCACTAATGATATCTTC
This sequence comes from Streptococcus mitis 13/39, assembly GCA_000385835.1. Taxonomy (GTDB): domain Bacteria; phylum Bacillota; class Bacilli; order Lactobacillales; family Streptococcaceae; genus Streptococcus; species Streptococcus mitis_AI. The sequence continues at coordinate 10,755 of AQTU01000010.1, forward strand.
TGTCAATAAATGAATCGTCGAAGCATTCATTTCAAATTTCAACTGAGACTGCCAAGAGGATGGAGTTTAATGTAAAGTTGATACCCATAGTTTGAGAGTAGTTCTTCAATGTTTTGAAAGTCCTCTTCTTCTAAAGAAAATATCAATGCTGCTTGGCTATCATGATAATTTTTAGAATTGCGGTATGTTGGCATCCAGATGATTTTCTTCTCTTTTTTCTCTTTAAAGAGCTCATCATTTCGAATATTGCCAACAAGAAGCATCTGCTCATCTTTAGCATTAAAAGCAGCTTTCATGATTGGAGTAAATAATTCTGAAGAGGAGACTAATTTTGTAAAGAAATTATAGTCAATTTTTTCCATTCCAACTTCAAGATTCCCAATTTTTTTCAAGGGCATTCCATGCCACAAGTTGACAACCATCTGGCTTGGAGCAGGTTTTATAGGATACTTGCCAAATGAATAGAAAAAATATTTAGATGTTAAAAAATAAAAGAAACCTCGATAAATAGAAACATACTTTACATCATTTTCTTTGTCTAAATGATAAAAATCATTAGAAGCACAAACGATTTCATATGCTTCTTGGTAGCTATTATCCACTAAATGGTGATAGAGTGTTCTAAGATTATCTCTAAATCCCCAGTTAGAATACAGAACAATTCTATTCCTTTTCTTGGGAATAATTTTATTTATCTTATAAGTAAAATTACTTACTTTAAAAAGTAAGGGTTTCAAATAGTTGATCATTCTCTTTTTAAACCTTGCTTATAAATTTCTTTTAAATTTTGAACATTTTCTTCGATGTCAAATCGCTTTAGGTGTTCATTCAGCTGTCGTTGCTTCTCCTTGAAAGGCGCCTTTTCTATATAGTTTACCCATTTAGCCTTATCTAGTGGCATAGCTGTACAGAGTTCGCCAACTATTTGAGTTGTTGGATCAATTGTTTCATTCATGATAATATTGACTCCAGAACACTGAGCTTCTACCAGTACGATTGGGAAACCTTCATACAAAGAAGGAAAGGCAAAAATATCAAAGGCTGAATAAAATTTATGAACATCTTCTCTTTTTCCTGTGAAGATGATATTCTTCAATTCCTTGCTGTTTTCTTCTAAAATGTCACGATCTGGTCCTTCACCAACAAAGAAAAAAGTAACATCAGGCAATTCTTTAGCAATTTCAATCAAAAAATTCTGATTTTTGAAAGGATTTAAAATACCAATCATCCCAACTACTTTTTGATATTCAGCTATATGAAACTCTTTGCGAATTTCTTCTCTAAAAGTTGGAGAAAACCGATACTTATTGATGGCAATAGCATTTGGGAGGATTTGAAATGATTTCTTTCCAAATATCTTAAGTCCAGCTAATTGGCCACAAGAAATTCGATGGGTCGCATTTTTCAAAGCTAAAAAGACCAAAAATTGATTGCGAATACTTTTTAACCAAGTGTCTGAAAATTGGCTACTATGATTGTGGTAAATCCTAACTGGAACACCATTTTTTCGAGCATAGTAATTATGTATAAAAGCAGTTATAGGATTATGGACATGAAGAATGTCAATTTTATTATTTTCATAAAATTGACGACACTCTCTCGCATAGGCAAATAGTTTAGAAATCTTTAGGGCAGGAAATACAATTCGTTTAATTTCTTTTTCATCTAGGTATTGATTAAATGGGAAATGAGAGTCTCCATTTGACTCACCTACCATATATTCAAACTCTTGATCATCAGTTAGGATATGATTTTTGATAAAACTTTGCACTCCGCTCATGGTATTCCTTACACCACCTGTTACATGTATGACCTGATATTTCATCCTAATTCCCTTGATTCAAATCATTCTTTATCTTAGAAGTTGAGATTTCTTTTGTTCGTGGTAGGTAAACAACCTCTATTCCAAAATCACTTAAATAATCAAATTTTCCCTGCCAATCATCTCCAATGACAAACACATCAGCATGATACTTTTCTATGTCTGAGATTTTTTGATCCCAATTTTCTTCTGGTATAACGAGATCCACATATCTGATAGCCTCTAATAGAGATTTTCTTTTCTCGTAATCAAAATAACATTCTTTATTTTTTTCCAGTCTATTGAACTCATTGGTAGAAAGTCCAACTATGAGATAATCTCCTAAGGATTTTGCCCTTTTTAAAAGATTAATATGACCGTAATGCAATAAATCAAATGTTCCGTATGTAATGACTCTCTTCATATCTTCTTAATCACCTCTACTTCTTCTCTCATTTTTTTCTTATAGACCCATTTTCTAATTGAATTCGGAAGAATTCGAATCGCATTACGAAGGAAAATATTTCTAAGAAATTCTACTAAAGTAATATCTCTTCTGCGATAAAAATCTAATTGGAGTATAAAGTCAGTCTTTACATACAAGAAACCACCTCTACGTAGGTAGCTGGAATCATTTGTTTGCATAACAACTAAAGGTTCCTGAATATTTAAAAAATCCTTAGTTGGATTATCATGTAACAATCTCATTGTGAGGTCATAATCCTCTAGGTAACGGAATTTACGATAATTACCAGCCTTCAAGATATACTCTTTTTTCATCATACTCGATGGATTATTAAAGGGATTTCTCATTTTCGAATATTGACGAATTTCGGCTGTAGTTTCTGGTACTTTCTTTAAGGCGGTAAACTCTGTATTTTTTTCTAGGATATTCGAACCAACCATGATGAGGTTAGGATTTTTTTCAAAGGCAGCTAATTGCTTCTCAAATCTTGTTTCTAGAGAATAATCATCACTGTCCATTCTTGCAATGAATTCTGTTTGGCATTGATTGACTCCAAAGAGAGAGGCTGGTCCAGAACCTAGGTTTTTAGGTAAATGGAAAACCTTTAAAATCGGGATTTCTCTCTGCAACTTTTCGATTTCTCTATCTAGCTCTTCTGTCAATGCACCATCACAAACTAAAATGATTTCTGCTGGTTTAATGGTCTGATGATAAGAGCTTAGTAAACTTTTCCTTAAATTTCTAGGAGTTTCTTTTTTATATACTGTAGTTAAAACTGAAAATTTCATTTTATAACCCCTAAACCTAATTCCCAATTAACCAATCTACAATAACTGAACGGTACGGAACGACATGGTACCAGTCAGTTTTAAAGTAAACAATGACTAGAAAGATTGAAGCATAAACCAATATCACCAAATAAAATAAAATCCACTGAACTTTTTTTTCACCTATTTTAGATAAAATCATGGGGATATATAGGCAAATAAAGGGGGTAAAATAGTGTGCAAATCTGCCAAAAAGACTTGTTTGCAAAGTTGACGCGGTAAATAAAAAGGAGATAAAAAATAGACTTCTTATAAATTCTTCTTCAGTCGATAATTTCTGTTTTCTAATCACTACTTCTCCAAAGATCAGAACTAGACCATACCAAATTGTTAAAAATACGGGTGCCCATTTATTGCTTTCCAAAAACCATGATGATTCCAGATAGGAAGTATACTGAGGAAAGAAAGAAATAAAGGTAGTGGCAATTTGTTTGATAAAAGGAAAGATGATAAGAAATAAAATGAACACAAACTGGTATGCTCTTTTGTTTAAAACGATTTTTTTAAGGGGGAAAAACAAGAGGCAGACGATACCAGATGTATGAAATAAGGGAGTTAGTAAGATAAATATTGATGCTAAAATTTTCTTGTTTTTTACTAAGTAGTGAAATCCTAAAAAACTTAAAGCGATTGCTAGACCTTGTCTGATATTTGATAAGGAATAAAAAAAGAGTCCTAATGAGCTGAGATAAATCAATAAACTCATGTAAACATTTTTAGAATGCTTATAAAGAACAAAAAACCAGGCAACTAAAGTTATAAAGGCATAGGCAAACAATAAAAATGGATAGTGACCACTAAAGTTTCTTAGAAAAATATTGAACAGTAAGTATCCAATTTCAAATCGAGAACTAAATAAATGTGATAAGTCTGGAAGTTGTAAGTCATTTGATTCAAAAATATGGATATAAGTTCCTAAATCTCCTCCTACGCTAGAAGTACGAAAACCTGCAATGATTAAAAAAAAGAAAAAAGTCGGAAGAACAAGGAAACCTAACTCTTTTGCTTTATCCTCATATTTTGATGAGAAAAAGGCCAGGAAAGAGATATAGACGAACATTAAAAGATAGATTGTCATTTTTTCTTTATCCTTAGCCTTTCAAATAGTTATTTTAATAATAGTAATAATAGGTGTCTTTATGTGAATCTATTTTATTCATTATCACACCAAGTAGTCTAGCTCCAACATGATCTAATCTACGTTTTGCTTCAGTGATTTGTCTACGTTTTGATTTTTTGATATCTACTACCAGAAGTGTGGCGTCAGCAATACTTGCTAAAATTTGAGCATCCGTTGCTGCTAGCAAGGGAGGTGTATCGATAATGACATAGTCATAAAAATCCTCAAATGCTTTAAGTGTTTCATCCATAGAAGAACTAGCTAACATCTCAGAAGGATTAGGCGGAACAGGTCCTGAAGTCAGTACATCTAAATTCACATCATTTATCGTCAAATGATTAATGGAATCTACTCCTGACTTCTTTAATAAAAAAGTGCTGAGTCCTTCAGTGTTATTTAGCTCTGTTAATTTATGTTGAGTTGGTTTGCGCATATCCGCGTCTATGATAATCACACTTTTCCCCTGTTGGGCCAAAGAGGCAGCAAGATTGATACTGACTTCACTCTTTCCTTCATTGGGATTGGCACTTGTAACGACAATGATTTTAATATTTTTTCCAAATTCTGAGAACTGAAGATTACTCCTTAAAGTTCTAAAGGACTCAGCTACGATGGATTTACTGTTATGAATAACTTCGATATGCATGTCACTCACCTCTTCTCTTTCTCTCTATAGTCGGAATCATCCCGAGAACAGGTGTTCCCACTAACTCTTCCAAGTCTTCGTAAGAATCAATCGAGTCACCTAATACATACTTAATGAAGATAGTGTTAAATCCTATGAAAGAAAATACTAGAATAGATACAAGAAGATTCTTCCATAAAACTGGGTAAACTGGAGAGCTACTTCCCAATGCTTCTGTTACAACTGATAAATTATCCCGTCCTAATCTGTCTGCTGTAAATTTTTTATACTGAATGACATACTCTCTTATGTAACGATCAGCTAATTCTCTATCGAGAGCTCTTACGGTTACTGTTACCAACTGAGAACCTGAGTCGTTTGTTAATTTAACCGATTTGATTTTAGCAATTTCATCTGGAGACAAACCTAATGCTTTATTGGTATCTTCTTTTACTGGAGGAAGATCTGCTATTTCTAAATAAGTCTTAGCTTGTCTTTGAAAGAGATTTATGGCTTCAATTGTTTGTGTATCATTATTCTGACTATTTGTTTGGCTTGAAGTGTTCTTCATTATGAGCTTAGAGGAGACACTGTATATAGGAGAAATGATAAAAACAGTATATAGACCAACTGCAGTCGTCCCTATTAATGTAAAAAGGATTAGAAACAGAAATTTACTTTTAATTAAAGTAAAAATTCTGTTGATATTTTTATTGAAAATACTCATCTTTTATTTTTGTCCTTTACTTTTCTTCCCTATCTGAATTATCTAAATCCATGTCCATTAAAAATAACTTTAATTGTTTTTAGTAAAATAAGGAAATCTAATTTAATACTTTCATGTCTGATATAGTAAACATCATACCCTAATTTTTCTTTTGGAGATAATTCATAGCCACCATTTACCTGAGCCCAGCCTGTAATTCCTGGACGAACAGCCAATCGCTCATTAAAATCAGGAATATATTTTAAAAATTCGTTAACAAACTCTGGTCTTTCTGGTCGAGGCCCGATAATAGACATCTCGCCTTTAATGATATTAATAATTTGTGGAAATTCATCAATTCGAGTTCTGCGTATAAAACGTCCAATCTTCGTTATCCGTGGATCATTTTTTTCCGCCCATTGATATCCGTTCTTCTCGGCATCTAAATACATGGAACGTAGTTTGTACATTATGAATTTTTGTCCATTTAAACCAACTCGTTCTTGCATGTAAATGGGGTTTCCGCTTGATTCGATGACAATAAAGAAGCAAGCTATGAGACAAATTGGGATTATTAAAATTAATAATAATATAGAAATCAGAAGACCGATTATTCTCTTGGCTCTTCTATAGTTCATCATCTTTCTCCTTGATAACACACATAAATATAAAAGTGCGTCTAGTCTTATATAGAAACAAAAACCAGAAAATATAGGTTCATTATAAATATATACTCGTTATGTATAAATCGGATTTAAATATATCATAAAATGAAAAAATTCTCAAACTTGAAGTGTGAAAAGTCAAACAATAATTATTTTTTTCAAATATATCGTTCGTAATAATCGACTCAGGCTTCACTACAAATAACTCAGGCTTTTTTTCTTTTGTGCTTAGTTCATAATTGACACCAAAAACAATGTGAGAGTGAGTATCAATCATGTGATATTTGCATATATAATATAGGTTTGAGATCTATAATGAAATCTTAACACATTTATAAGCGTTTTGAATAATCTATAAATATTGGTTTGCACAGTTTATTTTCCTGATGTTATTATACTACGAAATATTAAAATAATCTAGTTATTCTTATAAGTTTTTAAAAGTTATCTAGTTTAATAAAGCATATATAAATAAAATAAGCGTGTTTTGTTTTGAATAAATCTTTAGAGAATGATTCTGACTATTAAAACTAACACCTACCATGGAATTTCCACGGTAGGTGTTAGTTATATCAATAATCGTTCTAAAAATGGTTTAATACAGTTGATGAGAATCCCTTCTATCCAGCTTTCCTGTGCTGAGGATAGATGTTCTGACTGGAGACTTTCTTTTAGAAAATCTCGAACTTGTTCTGGTGCGATTTCAAACTCAAAGGCTTTCATTTTATAGAAAAAGTCGAGCAGATGGTCTGACAGACATTCAGTTGAAAAGGGAACTTCTCTATTTTTCCGATATTCTAATAAGAGCCGAACAAATCGAGCTTTTTCTTCAGGAAGCTCACGGAAATAGGAATTGAGGAGCCAAGTCTGCTTCTGCTTTCTTTCAATTGGATCCTGACTCGCAATTCGTTGGTCTTTTTCCAACTCTTTTTGGTATTGTTTGGCCTTAATAGAGCGTTCAGTTCTATTTTTTCCAAAAAGGATTTTTTCCCACTTGCGTTCTTCTTGAGTCAGTGTCTCTGTAAAGCCAAAGTAATCCTGATAAGCACGCTCTGCTGGTCCCATGGCTAGGACTAGATTGTCTGCATACTGCTTGGCGATTTTATCCCTCTTCTTGCGCTCTTTCTCTGCCTGGATACGGAGTTCTTGTTCGTAATCAATTTTCTCCTTGCCTAACTTGACAAGGTAGAGTTGGTCATCCGGCTTTCCAAGTAAAAAGGGCTTGATGCATTTTTCAAGGACTTCTTCCATGCGAGCCTTCTTCTTAGGCTCTGCCTTGGTCCAACTTCCTCCTTGAAAGACTTCTAGGAAGAGTTGGTAGTCTCTCTCAGGCGCAAATTGATTGCCGCGATTAGGCTTGAAAACACCTTTTTCCCAGAGCCATTTTAGAAGTCGCTCGTCAAAGTCACTTTTATTGACCTTGATTTTTTCCTTTTTCTTAGCTTTTCTGGTCAGATTTTCAACTTTTCTGAGTAGTTTTTCTTCCTCTTCCAGTTGCTGGTCAAGGCTTAATCGATGAAAATGCCGAACACAATCGCTACCGATCGGAAAGAGGCGTTGACCTGTGACACCGTTAAAGAGTTCGTAAGCGTATTTGATAGCATTCCCACAGACACAATTGCTACGGCCGATACCGTTAAAAATCAAGGAAACTTCATTCCATTCCTTGGTAGCTTGTTCCCAAGTATCAGCTTTTGAAGCCTGTAAAACTGCATCATGCAGGGATTTTCTAACTGGAAGTGTCATGAGGTCTCCTTTCTAGATTATACTTTTACAACTTGAACTTCATCTTTACCGAGTAAAATCAAGTATTTCTCAATATTTTCAATCGAATAGGCTCGAGATAAAGCCTCTCCGTATAGGGCTAACTGACCACAATAACGGTCTATGAGTTGACTTGGTTCATCATAGCGGTCTGTCTTATAGTCGAACAGAACAATTCTGTCCTCGTAAAGCAGATAGCCATCAAGGATACCACGGACAACAAAGTCTTCCTGACTCTTTTGGTCTCGTTTGAGCATGGAGAAAGGTTGCTCGCGATAAAGATGGTTGGTATTAGAGAGAATTTCCTGACCGAGTGCTGTGTCAAAGAATGCAAGAATTTTAGCAAGATTGATCTTGTCTCTAACAGCTAGGCTGGCTTGAACTTGTTTGAGAGTTTCTGTCAGGCTAGCAAGTGATGGTCGCTGACTGAGGTCAATTCTCTGCATGAGTTCGTGGGTAGCACTACCAATTTCAGCTCCAGTTACCTTTTCTTTGGTTGAAAAATCAGGCAAATCAAAGCTGATTTTCTTGTCTACTGACTGGCCTTGACCAGCAATCTCGACACCTTCCATATCCATAACAGGTTCGTAGAATTTCTTGATTTGGCTTGGAGTTTGAACACTAGGAAGCTCAATGGCTGCGCGGTGAAGAGTATTATAAACTTCCACCTCTTTCAGCATTTCCAGGGCTTCTTTGATGGTTTCTGACTGACGGTTATCTGCTTGAGAGTTATCTTGTAGAAGGCTCTTGTTTTCCAACTCTCCGATAGCTTCTCTAGTCAGCTGATCTTCGCCAATAAAACGATAACTAAAGTTGAGATTATCCTGGGCAAATACTTTGTTGATAGCCCAAAGCCAATCTTGGAAATTCTTGGCTTGGAGTCTAGTATTGCTATTTAGTTTTCCATTTTTAGCTGCTGGGTATTCCTTGGCTTCCAACTTTTCGCGAGAGCCCTTACCGACAAGGTAGAGCTTTTTCTCAGCCCGCGTCATGGCAACGTAGAGGAGACGCATCTGCTCTGAATAGCTTGCCAGCTGTAATTCCTCTTCGTTCTGTCTATAGGTCAGGCTAGGAATAGAGAGCTTGATGGTTTTAGGATAGTAATCTTCCACTGCTCCTGTCTCCATCTTGGCAATATACTTGACACCTAGTCCATTTTTACGACTGAGAATGACTTCTGACATGGAGTCTTGCTTGTTGAAATCTTGATCCATATTGAGGATAAAGACGTAAGGAAACTCCAGCCCTTTACTCTTGTGGATGGTCATGAGTTCTACAGCATCCTTTGGCGGTGCGACTGCCACGCTTGCAAGATCGTTCTGGGCTTCTAAAACTTGGTCAATCATACGAATAAAACGCGACAAACCTTTGAAATTGCTCTTTTCAAATTGATCAGCACGCAGTGCTAGGGCATAGAGATTAGCCTGCCTAGCAGGACCATTTGGCAAGGCTCCAACATAATCATAGTAAAAACGGTCATTATAAATCTTCCAAATCAAGTCATAGAGGGAGTGAGTTTTGGCATATAAGCGCCAAGAAGCCAAGATATCCATGAATTGATTTAGTTTCTCAGCTAAATCAGTATGAATTAAGTTTTTCTGGCTTGTTGCCTGTATTTGAGCATTGACCAGTTTTTCATAGAGATTTTCTTGGACTTTATCTTCTGCTTTCTGAAGGGACAAACGTGCTAACTCGTCTTCGTCAAATCCAAACATTGGAGACTTCATAAGGGCAACTAAGGCATAGTCTTGCAGGGGATTGTGAATGACGCGAAGGGTGTCCAGCATGACTTGTACTTCTAAGGATTGAAGATAATTGTTTTGTTCGCCGTCGGTTTTGACAGGTATCCCATACTCAGACAGGGCAAGAAGAATCTGGTCATTACGACTGCGGCTGGAGGTCAAAAGGGCAATTTCTTTAAAGGAAACACCTTTCTCCTGATGAAGTTTCAGAATCTCCTTGATAACTAAGCGCATTTCACCTGTTAGTTTCGTTTCTGCCTGCCTCTCTTCTTCCTCACTTGTGTCGTCCTTATCATAGAGGAGAAATTCTGCCTTGTTGTCTGGATTAGGAGTTAGTTTGCTATTGGCAAAAACAAGCTGGTGCATGTTATCATAGTTGATTTCGCCGACCTCTTGGTCCATGAGACGTGCAAAAACATCATTAGTTGCTGACAGCACTTCTGAACTGCTACGGAAATTTTCCTTGAGGAGAATCAGCTTCCCTTCTTGGGGATTTTGCGCATAGCGTTGGAATTTTTCATTGAAAATCTGGGGATCTGCCTGGCGGAAACGGTAGATGGATTGCTTGATATCCCCCACCATAAAGCGATTGTAGCCATTAGACAGCAATTCCAGCATCCGTTCTTGAATATGGTTGGTATCCTGATACTCATCGACCATGACTTCATGGAAGCGATCCTGATAAGCCTCACGAACTTGCGGGAAATTCTCTAAAATCTCAATGGTGTAATGGCTAATATCAGCGAATTCAAAGGCATTTTCCTGACGTTTACGCTGATGATAAGCTTCCACAAAATCGCTCATGAAGGTTTGGAAAGTCTTAGCTAGTTTCCATGTATCTCCATGGTAACGTTCTTGATAGTCGAGAATCGTTATCTGGTCTGATAGTTGTCCTAGTTTAGCAAACTGGGTCTTTCTTTCTTCGTTGTAGGCATCGGCCAGTGGCTTCAAATCAGCCTTACGACTCGCATTAGTCAGGGCTCGGCCGTTTTTCTCTTTTGAAATGGCGACAACACGCGCAAGTACTGCCTGATAAGCTTGACTATCGGACTCCTGATTTAGGGAGCCAATTTCATCCAGAATCAACTGGACATTTTCTAAATAGGCAGCCTTTGGAAACTCCTTGGCATCATTATCCAGATGATAACGGAAAAAGCTTTCCAAATCCCAAAGGGCTTGCTGGATTTGCTCAGTCAGTTTTTCTTTTTCACTGGTAAAATCAGCCTCTTCAAAACCTTTGAGGAAAGATTCACTCAGCCACTTTTGAGGGTTGCTGGTGGATTGGAGAAAGTCATAGATTTTATAGACTTGCTGGCGAAGACCACGTTCATCCTTGCCCCGTCCAGCAAAGTTTTTCAGCAGATGACTAAAGGTATCTTTCTGTTTGCCTTGGTAATGGGATTCAAAGACCTCATGAAAGACTTCATTTTTTAGAAGTAGTTGCTCGCTCTGGTTTTGTAAAATACGGAAATTAGGCGCAATATCAATCAGATAGCCATGTTTGCCAAGGAATTTTTGTGTGAAAGAGTCCATGGTTCCGATGGCTGCGTTGGGTAGGTCTGCCAACTCTCGACCAAGTGTTGTTTGAGCTCGACATCATCTGTTTCTTGGATTTGTTGGCTGATTTTTTTCTCCAAGCGTTCTTTGAGTTCAGTCGCAGCCTTGACGGTAAAGGTTGAGATAAAGAGTTGACTGATTTCCACTCCACGCGCTAATTGGTCCAGAATACGCTCGGCCATGACAAAAGTCTTACCAGAACCAGCCGACGCTGAGACAAGGATATTTTGACCAGAAGTGTAGATGGCTTCGATTTGCTCGGCAGTTTTCTTCTGTTCCTTACTCGAATGCGCTTCTGCTTCTTGCAGTTTTTGAATTTCCTCCTCAGTTAAAAAGGGAATGGGCTTCATCGATTCAACTCCTCTCTTATTTTTTCAAACCAAGCTTGCTTGAGTTTTTCTCCGACCAGACGTTTGCCATCAGCTAAGTCCAACTTTTCTAGGAAACGGGCTTGGCCTAAGTGGTAATTGGCTTCAAAGCCTGTGATGGCTTGATGCTGCTGAACATACGGTGCAATACTTCTGCCATTTTCGGTATAAGGATTAATGGCGAACTGGCCTTCTAAAATCTTCTCAGCTGCTTTCTTGTAAAGATGGGCATTGTAGTCCAGTAGAAGCTGGAATTCCTCATCTGTCAGCTGATTGGCCTTGTTTTTGTTGTAAAATTCGCCCAAATGACTGCTTTCTTTTTCTAAGAAGAGCCCTTGGTATTTCATTGACTTGCTGGCTTCTACGACTGCACCTGCCAGACTTTTAACGGCTATCAGAGATTGAACAGGTTCAGCCATTTCCAAGTACATGGCACCAAAAAAGTTCTGCTCCCCTTCTCTTTTTAAGGCAGCTAGATAGGTTGGCAACTGGGAATTGAGCCCATTAAAGAAATGAGGAAACTGGAACTGAGTTAGACTAGACTTGTAGTCTACTACCCCTATCGCTCCATCAGCTTTCAAACGGTCAATTCGGTCAACCTTACCTCGTACAAAGACACTGCGACCATTGTCCAATTGAATAAAGCTTGGTCTTTGCCGCCAAAATTCGCTTCCTCTTTGATGGTTTCGATGGCTGGATTGTGTCTGAGAATATGTCCAGTCGTCCGTGCAACATCAAGCAAAACTTCCTTTGTAAACTGGGCTTCCAAACTTTCTTGATAAATAGCTTCAAATTCGCGTTCTTGACTGGTTTCTTGGATAGCTTGTTCTAGACGTTGGTCAAAGGAGTCTTCATCAGATAACTGCAAGGCACGTTCAAAAATGCGGTGCAAGAAATTTCCGTGACTGCGGGCATCAGGACGTAGACGTAATTCCTCTTGCAAGCCTAAAACGTAGCGGAGGAAATAACTGTATTGGTTTCGGTAAAACTCCGTCAAACCAGATGTAGACAGGTAAAACTCCTGATCAGCAGGATAGAGAGCTTGTAAGGTGTCCTTGGTCAACTGCTTACTGCTTGGACTGGTTGGGAGGGCTGGATTTTCCAGACCTTGCTGTTCTAGTTTTTTACCCATCACACGCGCCAGAACCTTGATAAAGGTCAAATCTTGCTCAGTATCACTCGTCTCTCCCTGCTGGTGATAGGCAACCAGGCTGGACAAAAGACTGTGATATGACCCCATATCTTCCTTAGACAGCCCTTTGTGATTCATCCTTTTCTCTTTCCTGCTAAATCCAAAATGGACCAGCTCTTGAAGATAGGCTGACTCCTTACTTTCACTTTCGTTAAAAAGGCTTGGAGCCGACAAAACCAACTGCTTACGGGCAGAATTGACTAAGGAAAGCATAGTATAGCGATTTTTCTTGAGGTTTTCACTGCTGGCAATCAGTAACTGTGCTCCCTCTTCTGTCGCTTGGTTTAAGCTTTGTCTTTCTTCATCTGTCAAAAGGCTGGTATTCTGCGCGATTTTTGGTAAATTGTTCTGAGTCAGTCCAATAGCATAAACAAAGTCAGCTGTCAAAGGCGCAATCAAATCGTAACTCTGCACCAGAACAGTGTCCACTGTTGCTGGAATGGTACGGTATTGGGACAAACTCATTCCAGAATGGAGCAAGGCTAGAAAGTCTTCCAGACTAACCTGTGAACCAGCAAAAACAGTCGCAAATTGTTCTAAAACATGACAGAAGGCTTTCCAAACTTCAGCCTGTCTTTCCTGCTCTACTGCTTCCATAGTGGCTGTCAAATCTTGTAACTGCTTGGTCACAGCTCCTTCTTTTAGAAAGACATTCCACTTTTGCAAGAGATTTTCAGCTTTTTGTTTTCGGCTAGCAAAAAGAGTCTCAAGAGGTGTTAAAATACGCAGACGAAGGGCATTCAAACGCTCAAGATTAAATTTTCCATGGTGGGATTTGGTAAAGGTTTGCTGAAAGGCTGGTAAGCCATTGATACCAAGATAGCGGATATATTGCTCAAATGCGTCAATATCAGCCTGACTAAGGTCGGTATATAAACCCGTTCTGAGGAGGTTAATCAAATCCTCCTGACGGAAACGATAGCGTTTTAAAGCCAAGGTAGACTCGACAAACTGTGTCAAAGGGTGGTGGGCCATGGATTCGCTTCTACCAAGATAGAAAGGAATCTGATACTGGTCAAAAATGGTTTTCAGCGATAATTGGTAAGAAGCTACATCCCCCAAGAGAATACGGAAATGCTTGTAACTCAGGTCTGAGTTCTCATGCAATTTCTGACGAATGCTACGGGCTACCAACTCTAACTCTTCCTTTTGCGTCAAGCAAGACCAGATTTGTAAGTTGTCACGGTCCTTCTCATCGACATCCAAAGCGAGTTCTGAAAAGTCATAAGAAGACTCCAGCAAACGAGAGGCCTTGTCAAAACTATCCATCTGCTCATGAGTTTGAGAACAATCCAGAGCAGGAGTTTGGTATTTAGAGGCTAGATGATGGAGAAACTCCACACTGGCTTGATAGAGATTGCCTTCAGCGAATGGGCTGGTATAGGCTTTCTTACTAGCATAGGCTCCAATGACAATCTCAACACCCTTGCCATGAAGTAAGTCCACAATCCGTTCTTCCTCAGCAGAAAAACGGGTAAATCCATCAATAACCAAGGCGATTTGAGTAAAATCACTACTAACTTTGTCATTCTCAATAGCCTCAATCAAGTGGGACAACTGACTTCCCTGAGTCAACTGGCCTTGATTGAGATAAGCAGTTACTTTTTCAAAAATCAAGAGTAAATCAGCCCTCTTGTCCTCATCCGTCAAACTCTCCAAGTCCAAAAAACTCATCTGAGCCTTGGTCATTTCGTGATACAATTCAATCAACTGCTGGATAAATTGAGGATCCTGCTTGATAGCTCCATAAACACGCAAGTCCTTAGGGTCAAGTTCTGCAAGGCATCTGTAAAAGGCCATCCCAAGACCGATGTCATCTAGACTGGTTTTGACAGGTAGGTCATTCAAGATCAGGTAACGAGCCATTTGCGCAAAGCGCGTAACAGTAATCGCAAAAGAAGCCTGCTGGGACAAGCATTCCAGCACGGCGCGTTCCTTTTCAAAAGAAAGAGAGTTGGGGGCGATGTAGAAGACCCGCTTGCCAGCAGCAACTAACTCCTCCGCCTCTCTTGTTAGAATTTCAGTCAAAGAAGTCCGAATATCAGTATAAAGTAATTTCATCTCAGCCTCGTTGGAATTTTTCATTACCCTATATTATACCATGATTAGCCCGAAGATTCCTCCTCCTTTCCTCCAAAATATGCTATAATAATACCAAAAGATAAAGAAGGAAGTCTTATGATTAAACTACTAGCCTTGGATATGGACGGAACCCTCCTCAATGAAGCCAAGGAAATCCCACAAGCTCATATTACTGCTATTCACCAAGCTATTGAAAAAGGTGTCAAACTAGTTCTCTGTACGGGTCGCCCGCTTTTTGGCGTCCTCCCCTACTATCAAAAACTGGGTCTTGATCTCCAGAATGAGTATGTTATTGTCAATAACGGTTGCTCAACCCACCAGACCAGTGATTGGAGTCTGGTGGATTGGCAAGAACTCAGTCCAGCTGACATCGAATACCTCTATGACCTAGCTGAAAAAAGTGATGTTCAGTTGACTCTTTTTGATGAGGAACATTATTTTGTCCTCGGTGGCAAGCCCAATCAAGTCATTGAAAATGATGCTAAACTAGTCTTTTCAGACCTGACTGAAATTTCTCTTGAGGAAGCGACTAGTGGCAAGTACCGTATGTTCCAAGGTATGTTTTTGGGAACAAAAGAGCAAACAGATGATTTTGAAGAGCGTTTTGCTGAGGAGCTTTGCCAACGATTTAGTGGAGTTCGTTCACAGCCTGTCATTTATGAAGCCATGCCACTTGGTACTACAAAGGCTACTGCTCTTTCTCGACTAGCTGAGATTTTGAAGATTGAGCCATCAGAAATTATGGCTATGGGCGATGCTAATAACGATATTGAAATGCTCCAGTTTGCAGGGCTGGGCATTGCTATGGGAAATGCCAGCGATTATGTCAAATCTCTTGCGGATGCCGTTACAGTCAGCAACGAAGAAGACGGTGTTGCGCGTGCCATTGAGAAATATATTTTATAATTAAGAAGCCCAGTTCATGTCAACTGGGTTTTGATATTTAAGAATTCCTAAAACTTTAGAAACTCTTTAGAAATCCTTGAGCTTTCTTTGATTTCTATGCTTTATACTAAAGTTAACAAAATAAATCAAAAGGAGAGAATCATGAAAACAGTACTTGATATTCATGGATTGTCCAAAAACTTCGACAAACAAGCTATTCTTCAGGATCTTCATCTAACGATAAGAGAGGGAGATATTTATGGACTTATAGGAAAGAATGGAGCTGGGAAAACCACATTGATAAAAATCATTACGCAACTACTGTTTGCAGATAAAGGAACTGTTTCCCTCTTCTCTAGCCAAACGGAAAATGAGTGGACCAAGGCTCTATCTCGAGTAGGTTCAGTAATCGAATCACCTGTAGCTCATAATCACTTAACAGCCTATCAAAATCTGAAATATTATTGTATGATTCGTCATATTCCAAATGCTGATCAAGTTATTCGAGAAACGCTGGACTATGTAGGTTTGACAGATACAGGTAAAAAAGTCTTTCGAGATTTCTCTCTTGGAATGAAACAAAGACTTGGTATTGCCATTGCCCTCCTATCCAAACCAGACTTCCTGATCTTAGATGAACCTATCAACGGTCTCGACCCAATCGGTATCAAAGAATTTCGTCTGATGATTCAACGGCTCAATCAAGAAAAAGGGATAACCATTCTCATTTCTAGCCATATCTTGTCAGAACTCTACCTCGTAGCTAATCGCTTTGGTATTTTAGATCAAGGAAAGATTATCCGTGAAATCAGTAAAGCTGAATTTGAAACACTAAGTGAGGATTATATTGTGCTTAAGACAGCCGACCAAGAGAAAGCTTGTCAAGTATTGAAAGAACAAATTCAGCTCCAGTTCAAGGTTGTTAATCCTGAAAACGAAATTCACATCTTTGGTCAGGAACAAGATGTCAAACAGATTCTTAAGCAACTAACTTTGGCTGATGTTGCTATTGATGAGATATACTTTGCCCGTCAAAACCTAGAAGAATACTTCACTCAATTGGTCGAATAGGAGAAAAATCATGATACATACCATTCAAGCAGACTTTTACCGTCTTTTCCGTTCCAAAGGATTCTGGATTACAGAGTTCATTCTCTTTGCTCTCATGCTAATGGGTGCAAGTATAGGAGCTACGGGTCATTTGATGGCAATCCAGACAGAAGAACCAGAAATTCCAACCCAAGGTTGGAATGGTGTACAAGCCCTAATCAACGCATCTAGTCAAGGCTCAAACCTCGTTTTTCTCTGCATCATCCTAGCCTGCCTCGTTCTTGGAGTTGATTTAATCGGCAAACTCTATAAAAATAATTTAACAGTGGGTGTCTCTCGTACCGAGTTTTTTCTAGCCAAAGCCTTTGTATTAGCTTGTATTGCACTTTTACAAGTCATCATCTGTCTTGTGATTGCCTTTATTCCAGCAACTATCTTAAATGGATTTGGAACTATGCCTGATGGCTTTATTGGAAATCTACTGATAACCATTTTCCTTCAATTTCTTTGCCTACTTGCTTGGCTTTCCATCGTTTCCTTTATTCTCTATGTGAGTCATTCTTATATTGCAGTATTTATTGGTTATTTTGTCAGCTCTATCTTACTTTCTATGCCAATGCTCATTTTTCCAAATATCAAAATTTTGCCATATTTGTCCTTGCAATTTACCTATGCTATGACTACTAATAATGAGTCAATTTTCTATACACTTATAGTTACCTTAGCTGTTATTGTAATCTTTAATCTAAGTGGACTGGCAGTTTTCAAAAAGAAAAGTCTATAAAAAAGACCTCCTCTAGACTACAGAGGAGGTTTCTTTTTGTTAAAAATAAATAAAAACCGACAACCATTGTCCATCTGTGCTTAGTTTCATCTCTGCACCGAGAAGATGGCATAATTCCTCAGTGATATAAAGGCCTAAACCAGAGGATTCTTCCGTATCAGATAGATTTTCAGAATAAAAACGGTTGCTGAGATTTTCTATTCTTTTGATGGGCTGTTTGACAAGGTTTGCAATTTCTAAGACAAGCTGTTCCTGTTCCTTTCTCAAAGATAGACGCGCTTCTTCCTTGCCATGCTTGAGGACATTTCCAAGCAGATTTTGTAAAATGCGATCCAGCAAGTCTTCATCAGTCCTCATTTTCAGACCAGTTTCAACCTTAAAATCAAGCATGATATTTGCCGTCTGAAAAACATCATAATAAGCTAGAGTCTTTTTGGTGATAAAAGCTGAAAAATCCACTTCTTCCAGTTTCGGTTTGACAGCTCCTTCCATCAAACGACGATATTCTAGGAGTGCCTCCAAACGTTTAGAAACTAAATCAAGATGCTGGGCTATTTTTTGTAAGGTTTCTGCTTTGTCTTCAGGAGTTTTTATCAATTGTTGGGTGTAGCCTGAAGCGATAGTCAGAGGCGTCCGAATATCATGGGCGATATTGCTGATGGCCATATCTAGAGTCTGCTTTTCCCTTTTCATCACCAACCGAGATTGTTCCACTTCTTGAAATAGATTTTCAATTTGCTGGTAGAGATGTAAAAAATGTTTGGAAAAAATGCTGACTCCGACTCTTTTCATACTACCCGTGAGAATCTTGTCTTCAATCTGTTGACTCAAGTTTTTAAGTGCTAGATGGTAGCGAATCAATGTAATCGATAAAATAATTAGGAGAATCAGTAGGACAACGATTATCATGTAGGTCATTGCTTGTCTCCTTTTAATCTTACCCCAACGCCCCAGATGGTTTCAATATATTCTTGATTTGGGTCAAGCTGGTTTAATTTTTTACGAAGATTACTCAAATGCGTATTGAGGGTATTATCTCCAGTTAGGTAGCTGTCCTCCCATACCAATTCATAAAGTTCTTCCTTGGTGAAGATCTTCTTAGGATGTTTAAGGAGAGTTTGGAGAATCAAGCATTCTTTCTTAGCAAGGCGAATCGTTTCCTGGCTATTTTTGATTTCAAAACTTTCTGCATCAAACTGGATATTTTTTAAGTTTTGTGACAGATTTTCAGTTTTTACAATTTCTGCAGGCTGTTTTTCTGCGCTTTGGCGTAATTGAACAGTAACTCTGGCAAAGACTTCGTCCAAATCAAAAGGCTTGACGATGTAATCATTGGCACCCTCTAAGAGGTATTGACTGATTAACTTTTTATCACTCAAAGCCGTTAGCATAATGACTGGAGTTTGGATTTGTTCCCTGATGGCTTTTAAAACCTGATCCCCATTTTTCCCAGGAAGCATGATATCTAGCAAAACGAGGTCAATCCCACCTTGGTCAAAACGCATGATGCCTTCTGTACCAGAAAAGGCTTGAATCACCTCATGCTCCTCAGTAAGAAGTGTTCTCAAAATTTCCTGAATGTCACTATTATCTTCAATAACCAATATCCTAGCCATAAATACCAACCTTTCTGCAACTATTATAGCATGTTTTATTGATAAAGCTTAAACAGAAAAGCTCCTCGCATCAAAGCGCGAGAAAGCCTTAGAGGGTTAAAATATAAAATCTACTTGCTAGATGACCGAGTATATTATAGTTGCTAATAAGAAGTTAGTCTAGCAGAATGAATCTCTCATTTCTCCCCTACTAGTCCGTAATTCGTTGATACATTTCGGGTCTTCTATCTCGAAACAAGCCCCAGTTTAGGCGCTCGCTTGCTCCCTTGTCTAGGTCATAAGTAGCTAACAGAACAGCTTCACCTTGTCTTTCAGCTCGCTCTAGAATAGCTCCTGTTTCATCCGTCATAAAGGAGGAACCGTAGAAGTCAAGACTGGAACTCTGTCCACCATTTTCCTCACTTGGAGTGACTTCCTCTAATCCATAACGATTGGCTGCGATGACTGGAACAATATTAGCAGCTGCATGTCCTTGCATGGTACGTTGCCAGTGACCACAACTATCCGTATCCAAAATTGGTTCTGAACCGATGGCTGTTGGATAAAAGAGCAATTCAGCACCATTTAACGCAAGACAACGGGCTGTTTCAGGGAACCATTGATCCCAACAGATACCAATACCAATCTTGGCATAGCGAGTATCCCAGGCCTTGAAACCTGTATTGCCAGGTGTGAAATAAAACTTTTCTTGATAATAATGGTCATCTGGTATGTGGGTCTTTCGATAAACGCCCAGCACTTCCCCATCTGCATCAATAACGGCAATAGAGTTATACAAGACATTGCCATCTTTTTCATAGAAACTAATCGGTAGAACAACCTGTAGTTCTTTAGCAAGAACTTTAAAATGCTGAATAGCTGTATTGTCTGTCACCGACTGGGCATGCTGGTAGTAGTCATACTGACGTTCCTGACAGAAATAGGGACGTTCAAACAACTCTGGTAAGAGAATGATTTGTACGCCTTGTTCTGCAGCCTGACGTACTAAACGCTCCGCTGTTTGAATATTTGTTGCCACATCCTTAGCGCATTGCATCTGGATGGCTGCAACTTTTACATTTCTCATCTTTTTCTCCTATTCTGGGATTTGTTGGGTGATACAGTGAATATTTCCACCACCTAAGAGAATATCTCTGGCTGGTATTCCGACAACTTTACGGTCCGGGAAATACTTACTGAGGATATCTAAGGCTACTTGGTCATTGACATCTTGAAACTGGGGAACAAGGACAGCCTTGTTGGCGATATAAAAGTTTACGTAGGAAGCTGCTAGTCGTTCACCAGCGTATCGCTCTTCTTCTCCTTCTTCATAGATGTAGCCTGGCAAATCCTCTTTGGTTACAACTTGCTGAATAGCTGGAATTGGAAGTTTATGAATGGTGAAGTGACGACCTTTTGCATCTGTTTCCTTTTCTAAAAGCGCTAAATCAGCTGCTGACATGGCATATTGAGGATCACTTTCGTCGTCTGTCCAAGCCAAGACAAGTTCTGCAGGACCAACAAAGGCTGCAACGTTATCAACGTGTTCATTGGTTTCGTCCTGATAAATACCATAAGGAAGCCAGATAACTTTTTCAGCGCCAAGGCTCTCTAATAAGGTGTTTTCGATTTCCTCTTTACTAAGATGAGGATTTCGACCAGGACTAAGCAAGCAACTTTCAGTCACGAGAATAGTTCCTTGACCATCGCTATGGATCGCTCCGCCTTCTAGTACAAAGGATTTGGCATCATAAACAGGCATTTCCAAAGCCTCAGCAAAATGACTGGCTACTTGATCATCATCTTCATAGTCTTGGTAGAGACCATCGACAGCACCACCCCAAGCATTGAAAGACCAATCCACGGCTAATTTCTGGCCTTCATCATTGACAAGAATAGTCGGACCTGTATCACGCGCCCAGGCATCATTGGTGGGAATGTCTAAATAAACAACCTTATCTCCAAGATAAGATTGGGCTTCTGATAGATAGTCCCGCTCCACCAAGAGATAAACGGTTTCCCCTTCTGCTATGGTCTTAATAATCTGGCTGAAAGCTCTTTGGGCAGCCTTTCCTTGAAAAGGCCATGAACCTGGTCGAGTCGGCCATATCATGAGGGTACCATGATGGGGTTCGTACTCTGCTGGCATGCGATAGCCTAATTTTTTTGGACTGTCCATCATGATAACCTCCCTTTAAAATCTTGATAGCCAAAGGCTTTGACTAAACTGCAGTCTCCATGGTCGTCCATGAGGTAAAGACTTGGTAATCCAATACCGTTGAAAGTATTGTTTTTGACAAAGGAATAAATGGCCATATCTTCAAAATAAAGTCTGTCTCCGATTTGAACTGGATTTTCAAAGCTATAATCACCAATTACATCGCCCGTCAGACAGGTATTGGAAGAAAGTCTGTAGGTATGGGCTTTTTCCTGTGAATCAAAGCCGTTTCTCAAAGGTGGACGATAGGGCATCTCAAGTACATCAGGCATATGGCAGGTCGCAGAGGCATCTAAAACCAAGATTTCCATACCATTTTCTACAATATCCAATACTTCAGTTGCTAGATAACCTGCATTGAGCGCAATAGCTTCACCCGGCTCGATATAGACTTCAAGATTGTAAGTTTCTCGGATACGCTTGATTTCTGAAATCAGCAAATCCACATCGTAACCCTCTCTTGTGATGTGGTGTCCGCCACCCATATTGAGCCATTTGACCTCATGTAAGTACGAACCAAATTGCGCTTCTACTGCTTTCAAAGTTGTCTGTAAATCATCTGCTCCCTGCTCACAAAGGGTGTGAAAATGAAGGCCGTCAACCAAATCCAGCAAATCACTCGGAATCTTGTCTAGAGTAACTCCGAAACGGGATCCAGGTGCACAAGGGTCATAGAGCGCGTGATCTCCTTGAGTTGAACACTGAGGGTTAAGTCGCAAACCCACGCTTATACCAGCATCCCGACAACGAGCCCCATGTTTACGCAACTGTCTCTCTGAGTTAAAGACGATATGGTCTGTTATCTCAAGCAATTCCTCCAAGTCAGCATCCTTGAAAGCTGGTGCAAATACATGAACTTCCCCCGGGAACTCTTCTCTAGCGAGCTTAGCTTCATAGAGACCACTTGCAGTTGTGCCAGATAGATACTGGCTAATCAAGGGATAGGTTTTGTAGAGGGAATAGGCCTTCTGGGCAAGCAAAACCTTGCAACAAGCTTCTTCTTGAACATATTGTAGGATACGGCAATTGACTTCTAACTTGGCCAAATCAATGACATAGGCTGGTGTTGGTACTTGTTCTAGCTTCATTAGTCCACCATTTGTGGATTTTCAACCACAACCCATGGTAAACCATACTCATTCAAAGCTTCCATGAATGGATCTGGATCCAATTCTTCAAGGTTGTAAACTCCTGGTTGTTTCCAAGTACCATCCATAACCAATTTTGTCCCAATCATGGCTGGAACGCCTGTCGTGTAAGAAATAGCTTGCGAACCAACCTCTGCGTAACATTCCTGATGGTCACAAACATTGTAGATGTAGATGGTCTTTTCAACGCCATCTTTTACACCTGTAAAGATACATCCAATATTGGTTTTACCTACAGTACGTGGGCCAAGGCTAGCAGGATCTGGAAGCAAGGCTTTCAAAAATTGAATTGGAACAATTTCATGGCCGTTAAAGTTAATGGCATCTGTACGAAGGAGACCAACGTTTTCTAGACATTTCATGTGCGTCAAGTAAGATTGACCAAAAGTCATAAAGAAGCGAATCCGTTTAACACCTGGAATGTTCTTAGCCAATGATTCAATTTCTTCGTGGTGAAGGAGATACATATCTTTTTGTCCAACTTGAGGGAAATCGTACTCGCGTTTGATAGACATAGCTTCGACTTCGACCCATTTTCCATCTTCCCAGTAAGAACCTGGTGCTGAAACCTCGCGTAGATTGATTTCTGGGTTAAAGTTTGTTGCAAATGGATAACCGTGGTCTCCACCATTACAGTCTAAAATGTCGATATAGTGGATTTCATCAAAATAGTGTTTGAGGGCATAGGCTGAAAAGACACTAGTCACACCTGGGTCAAAACCAGAACCAAGAAGAGCGGTCAAGCCAGCTTCTTTGAATTTCTCCTGATAATCCCATTGCCATGAGTAGTCAAAGTAAGCAGTAAAACCAAGTTCCTTACAACGTTTTTCGTAGATAGCACGCCATTCAGGGTCTTCTGTGTCTTCTGCTTCGTAGTTGGCTGTATCGATATAGTGAACACCTGTTGCCAAACAAGCGTCCATAATGGTTAAATCTTGATATGGTAAAGCTACGTTCAAAACAGCTTCTGGTTTGTAGCTTTCAATCAGGGCAATCACTTCTTCAACCTTGTCAGCATCAAGTGCGGCTGTTTCAATCTTTGTACTTGTTTTGCCTTCTAGCTTCGCTTTCAAGTCATCGCATTTTGACTTAGTACGGCTAGCAATCATAATCTCTGTAAAGGTTTCGCTATCTTGGCAAATCTTTGAAATAGCAACTTGGGCAACGCCCCCACATCCAATAACTAATAAACGACTCATTTTTTTCCTTCCTCTTCTTCTAAAATGTCTTCTACATACTTAGGCAACATGAAGGCCCCCACATGTAAGTTTGCAGTGTAGTATTCTGTGAAAAGCTGGCGTTTTTTCCAGCCTTCCTTGTCAAAATCTTTGACAGGGTGGTATTTTTTCGATGCAAATCCAAACAACCAATAGCCAGCTGGACTGGTTGGGATATGTGCCTGATAGACCCGACTGATTGGAAAGGCTTGATTAACCTTACGGTGCATGCTTCGGCAAGCTGACTCATCCTCGTCAAAGAAGGGACTTCCATGCTGGTAGATCATGATACCGTCTTCTTTCAAGGCTCTGTAACTGTTTCCGTAAAATTCCTTGGTAAAGAGCCCTTCCGTATGGCCAAATGGATCTGTCGCATCGTTGATGATAATATCGTAGTCTTCTTCACAGTTTCTCAAAAATCTCAGTCCATTTTGGTAGTAAATGGTAACACGAGGATCATCTAGCCCTGCAGCAAAATCAGGGAAATACTCACGACAAACCTCAACTAGCATCTCATCTGGTTCCACAATATCGATTTGTTCCAGTTCAGGATAGAGTGTTAATACTTGGGCAACACCTCCGTCGCCACCTCCTATTACCAAAACTTTCTTGGGATTTGGGTGGACAGCCATGGGAACGTGGACTGTCATTTCGTTGTAGACAAAATCATCCGCATCTGAAAACAAGACATGCCCATTTAAAATCAGTATTTTCCCAAAAGCTGGCGTATCTAAGACTTCAATATCCTGCCATTCACTTTTTCCAGCGTAGAGTTGCTTGGCTGTCTCAGGGACAATTTCACATCTGGAGTATGAACTTCAGAAAACCATAAATCCATCTAGTTCTCCTTTCTCTTAATGACGTTGATGTGATTGACCTCTGGGTCTTCCGTCCCTTGGAGGGAGCAACCACGTTCCTTGGCAAATTGGATATAATCGACTATCTCATGGGTAATGCGTTCACCTGGAGCTAGGATTGGAATCCCTGGAGGGTAACACATGACAAATTCCCCACAGACCTGTCCAACAGATTCATCCAGGATCAAACTTTTTCTCTCTGCATAGAAGGCTTCTTGTGGAGACAGCACTAACTCGGGTTGGATATATTCTCCAGCAATCAGATCTTTTCCATCTCTTGAGTAAAGTCTCTTGATATCAGCCAAAGCACCGACTAAGCGCTCGATGTCTTGGATGCGGTCACCAATCGAAATATAGGCCAAGATATTGCCAATATCACCAAACTCAATCTGAATGTCGTATTCGTCTCGTAGGAGGTCATAAACCTCGATACCTGTTAATCCAATACCCTGAGTGTAAACTGACAACTTGGTTACATCAAAATCACAGACCGACACACCATCTATTAACTCTTTTGAATAGGCATAGTAGCCACCGATAGCATTGATTTCACGACGAGCATACTCGGATAGCTCAATGACCTTCTCAAACGACTCTTTACCACGAAGAGCCAAATTGCGACGCGAAATATCTAAACTAGCCATCAACAAGTAAGAGGCGGATGTTGACTGGGTAAGATTGATAATCTGACGTACGTATTCAGGATTCATCTGCTCCCCGATTAAAAGAAGCGAGCTTTGTGTCAAACTCCCACCAGACTTATGCATGGAAACTGCTGCCATATCAGCACCTGCATCCATAGCAGAAATTGGAAGTTTATCAGTAAAATGTAAGTGTGCTCCGTGGGCCTCATCTACTAAAACCATCATGCCAGCTTCATGAGCCATTTCCGTTAAACCTTTAAGGTCTGAACAGATTCCGTAGTAAGTAGGATTGTTAATCAAAATGGCCTTGGCATCTGGATGGTCCTTTATTGCCTGTGCTACTCGGTCATTTTCAAGACCTAAAGCGATACCAATCTTAGGATCTACACTCATCTCTATATAGATGGGAATAGCACCACATAGAACCAGCGCATTGATAGCAGATTTATGGACATTTCGTGGTAAAATAATCTTATCTCCTGCCTTGCAGGTTGACAGAATCATAGTCTGCACCGATGATGTTGTTCCTCCAATCATGAGAAAGGCATGGGCTGCTCCAAAAGCATCCGCAGCCAGTTTCTCGGCATCCCGAATAATCGAAATGGGATGGCCTAAATTATCCAAGGGTTTCATCGAATTGACATCAATGCCAACGCACTTTTCACCCAAAAGTTCAACTAACTCAGGATTTCCCCGACCTCGTTTGTGTCCTGGTACATCAAAGGGGACAATCCTTTTCTTGCGTAATTTAACCAAGGCATCATAAATGGGCGCTTGATTTTGATCTAGTTTTATCAAGACATACTCCTTTACCGTATTTGTAGCGCTTCAAGAAGACGAAGGCGACTAAAGGTTGACTTATGAAAAAAGAGCAGGTTTTCACCTGCTCTGCAATCTTCTGACGTTTTTATGTTTGTTTCTTTTGAGTATGTCTGTTCCCGATGTTTCCTAACTCTCTAGTAGCAAATATTACGTACTTTATTGATCGTTTCACAAGATGACGTGTGCTTTCACCACACTAAAAATTTATGAATTAGGACAAGCGTCCTAACATCAACTTATAAAAGTAGGCTTTTAACCCTATCAATAATGTGGTTTTTCAACCACGCTTCGGCATTCAACCCTGCCTGTCCGTAGGCATTTTTTACTCGGGTTTATATTTGCTAGAAAACATCATCTCATTTTCTAAGCTTTATTACTATATCATACTTCCAACACTCTGTAAAGTACTTTTTTGAAAAAATATCTATTTTTGTTCGGAAAAATAATATTTTATATAGATTTGTATAAGTTGTATAATGTGAAAGCGGATATAAAAAGAACTAGAAAGCTCTAGTTCTCAGATTTTGTATTTAACGAATACTATGCTTATTCATCTTTTGTTCAAAGATAGTTGTGATAATCTGACGCAATTCTTCGCGTTCTTTTTCTGGAATCTCACCACTTGTTTGAGCTGTAGCATAGAGTTCAGGGTGTTCAATTGAAATGCGTTTAATCGTACGTGTTGTAGCATGTTTTCTGACGAAAAATGGAATTCGCTTAATCAAGTCTTGTGGAACTAGAGCAAGAATCTTCTCAGCAGTTTCCTTGTCACTAATCTTAGACGTCGTAAGCCCCTTCTTAATCATTTCCTGTTCTTTTTCTGTAAAATCTTTTAATTCCATCTGATTAATCCTCCTATTTTCTCTAAGTTAAATTATATATCATTTGTAACAAGACGACAAATAGTCTGTTTGTAAAATCTTCTCTATACTACAACTTTCCTGTCGCTCATAATTGCTCTTTAATGAAAAATCACAAATCCTTTTTGAGAGATGACAAGCTGATTCTCCAATTCTTCGCAATTGCTTGCTAGTGCTACGGTTTCCTTCTCTAAAAGATACTCTTCTTTTGATTGGTTGAATATTGCTTTTAGGACCTGTCCATCGTATTTCCATTCCAAAGCTACTACATCAGCTTTGATTTCTTGAAGGCTATACTTACCATGCTGAATGGTTGATGATGTGTGTTTGCGAATCTTGATTAGCTTCTTCATGAAATTCAGCATATCATTGTCACTTGATACACGTTCCCAAGGCATACAACGTCGACAATCTGGGTCTGGACCGCCAGTCAAGGATAACTCTGTTCCGTAATAGATACACGGTGTTCCTTTTTGTAAAAAGAGGAATGCTAAGGCTGATTTGACCAGTTGAGCGTCTTCATTGGCCGTCCACAAGATTCGCTCTGTATCATGCGAATCCAAAAGATTAAACATAACCTCTGAAATCTGCTGCTTGTAATACATAGATTGGCCATTGATTTCATCGATGAATTGGTCTATCTTCTTAATTCCTCGTAAGAAATACTCCTTGATGCAATCAGACAAAGGATAATTCATGACCGCATGAAACTCATCTCCATTTAGCCAAGGCTGAGACTGCCAAGACTTCTCCTAGGATATAAAGATCTGACTTTTTACCTAAAACTGCCTTTCGAAAATCCTTCCAAAACTGATGGTCAATCTCATTAGCCACATCCAAACGCCAAGCATCAATATCAAACTCTTCAATCCAATAAGTCGCAACCTTTAAAAGATAATCCTTGACCTCTGGATTGGCCGTATTTAGCTTAGGCATATAGTCCTCGAAACCAAAAGCATGATAAGGTAAGTCTCTCTTATTAGCTAGCTTTTCAGTCGTCACTGGGAATTGTTGAATATGGAACCAATCCTTATAAGTAGATTGCTCACCATTTTTGACAACATCTTGCCATTGAGGAGATTGCGAACCGATATGGTTGAAAACGGCGTCCAGCATGATTTTCATGCCTCTCTGATGGGCTTGGTTCACCAGTCGACTGAAGGTCTCCTTGTCTCCAAAATGATGGTCGATTTCAAAGTAATCCGTCGTATTGTACTTATGATTGCTCGTAGATTCAAAAATGGGACAGAGATAAAGACCTGTAATACCCAAGTCTTGTAAGTAATCCAGATGGTCAATAATCCCCTGTAAATCACCACCAAAGAAATCATCACTCTTAGGTGTGATAGATGAATCCCAGTCTAAAGTCCCTTCTGGGTTTAATAGAGCATTTCCATTAGCAAATCTCTCAGGAAATATCTGATACCATACCGTATTTGAAACCCAATCAGGAACCTGGCAGGCATCAATCTCATGAAGATAAGGCAACTTAAATCCATTTCCAATAGTATGAAGATTTTCTAGAGAATTTTCCACACACCCTTTATCGCCATACAAAATACTTTGACCTTCTGTATCCTTGAGTTCAAAGAGATACTGGATACGCGCAAAGTAGACGGACACTTCAACCTGCCAATAATCAAATAGGGCATCAGAAGTTATTTTGGACATTTCTTTTGTATCCTGATAAAACTCCTCCATAAAGATAAAAGGGTCTCCATAGTGCAAGTTGATGCTTTCAATGTCCTCTTTCTTAGTTCGAATCCGAATGTGAAGCTTCTTATCCTTATAAAGATAGGCAAACTCCGACTCTGGCCTATGGTAAATGGCTGTTAATTCCACTGTATTTGTCTCCTGATTTACTTGATTACATTTACGACGCAAACGTTTTCATAATTGTGATTCTAGTATACTACTTTCTTATTTTATTTTCAAGGCTTGTCCATAGATTCTAGTGGTTTGGTTCTATAAATAAAAAAGCAGCCAGTCTTACAACTTGCTACTTTCCAAATGATGATTTACAAATATCTTTCCAGCCACTCTATCTTTTTGAAATCCTTATTGTTATTGTGGTTATTTCGATAAGAATCTTGGGAAGAAGCCTTGTAAATACTTAAATACTGTTCTAAACTTGGAACGCGAAAAGTGATGTTTTCGAGATGAATCAGCTCTATATCTGATTCCGAAACTCCTACAAAATCAGGTAAAGAATCGATACTTCCGAATTCAACACTCAGACCATCTTTTTGGAATTCATGCTCATGAATATCTATTAAGGTGTAGCCTAAGTGTTTCATCACTTTCATTATCTTGTCCCACTCATAAATTCTGAGATGATCGGGTGCTTCCCAACCTCTAGGGTCACCAGGCACATGAATGTCAATGTCAGACGGCCCCCATTCTTCATTTGATCGGTATTCAAACCCCAAAGACCCCATGAGCGTCGGAGTGATTCCGACTTGGTTTAAATGAGAACAAATTGTTCGAAATTCATCAAATAGAGAATTCATTCCTCCTCCAATCGTTGATATAGAACTTAATTTCGTTGTGAATAATAAACTAATTTTTACCTTCTACTCTTTCGGTTTTGAAAATACTTCTACTCGCTGAGCTAAGACTTTGATTGCTACAGGTAGGTTATCCGATTTATCGCCGTCAACATCTGACTCCAATTCACTATCTGAAGAGATCTTAATATTACGCGCTCTGATATACTCAATATTATCATTGCCGACAACATCTCCTTTTAGTAAATCAGGAATGACGGATAATTTGGAGAATATTGAAGCATCTTTTAGAATCAAAATATTGGCATAGCCGTCTTTGTTTTCTTCAAAGATTTTCTTATCAGCGAAGTAATTTGTCAAGAGAACCAACACATGGCTAGCTTCACCAACATAATTTCCATTTTCTGTCTCGACATTAATATTAAAGACCTGATCCGTCATAACAGACTTCATGGTATTTACAGCATAGGCTAAAATACCGAATTTTGTCTTGTCCTCGATTTCAACATTGTGAATCGCCTCAGGTAGAGAACCGATACTAAAGATATAACCAAAATAATTGTCATTTGCTTTACCGATATCAATCTTATTGGTTAAGTTAAAATCCAGTTCATCAATCGCGCCATCGATGTCTTGATTGATTTCCAACAGTTTTGTAATGAGATTACCCGTCCCACCTGGGATAATCCCTAACTTAGGAATGTAGTCTCTCTCAGCAATACCCGAAATGACTTCGTTGACAGTCCCATCTCCACCAAACACAACCACTGCATCGTACTGCTCACGAGAAGCTTCTTCAGCAAAATGTGTTGCATCCAGCGCTTTTTCGGTAATTTTGGTTTCCACGTGCTCAAAGTATTCTTTTGCTTTATTCTCCAACTTTTCTTTGTAATCCAAAGCCTTTTCCCCACCAGAAGTAGGGTTGATAATTAACATTGCTTTTTTCATTGATTTTCTCCTTAATATTCATAAAAAGTGTTTATATTTCATCGTACGCAAGTAAATGTACTACCATTATACAATGAAAATACGGAAAAGAGAAATATGACGTACTGGAGATTGAAACGCTTTTATTTTATATCAACCTTATTATCCCATCGCCTGAGTACATCATTTATGGGTTCATCCAAATAAGAGTAGGCCTTTTCCTTTATCCAATCAGGAATACCATAAGCTGCCTCTGCTATGCTGCCAGTGATTGCAGCGAGAGTATCACTGTCGCCACCAAGTGAGATGGCATTTCTTATCGCATCTTCGAAGTCTCTACTTTCAAGAAAGGCGATAATGGCTTGAGGGACAGTTTCCTGACATGTTTCGTTAAAACGATAATTAGGGCGGATTTCATCTAAAGTTTTAGATAGATTGTAGCCGTATTCTTTCTCTATATAATCCTTAATCCGTTTTTTACATTCTGTAGGATTGTCCTTAGTTAGTTGCTCATATTCGCTACAATAACCACCATAGTAAAAACGACACAGAAAGATAGCATCAGCTGTAGCCAAAGCGCCTTTTATACCTTCTGGATGATTATGAGTTACCTCTGCAGAAAGACTCGCAAGTCCTCTAGATGATGGCCACGTACCGGTTCTCGCGTAGACACCACAGTCCATTGCCCAAGCACATGGAGAAACACGCATAGCTGATCCATTCCCAAAGCTATTATAAGGATCACGGTTATCGCTCTTTAGCCATGCATTAAACCGAGCACCGTAATCAGCATCCGGATACATTCTGCCATATTTCTTCATGGCGTCAATGAAGTCGTCTTTTTGTCCACCATTCATAATTGCTTCTGCAACAGCACAGGTCATAACCGTGTCATCTGTAAAAAAGCAGTCCTTCCGAAATAAAGGAAAGTCCTTCGTTTTGATATTGTTCCATTCGTAAACTGAACCTACAATATCTCCAATAATTGCTCCTAGCATCCGTTTCCTCCTTATGACATTTCAGATTCGTTACACATTTCTAATGAATCACTCTTTAAAAATGGCACCACCAAATCAATCCACTCATAAGGCAGGTAAGCTGATAAATAACCGTGGTTATACCCCTTTGCTTCATACCAAATTGTATTTGAATGTAGCTGATGAAATAATTTCGCTGATTCTTTCACACAGTTCAATTCTTTTTCACCATAGATATACAGAACCTGAGCCTTGCTAGCAGAAATCATATCTTTCAGCTTGTAATGCCCCATATAGGTTTTGTAAATGGTCACCAATGTTTTAATAGGCGTCCTTGGCAGATCCTCCAAATAATAAGCTTTTATTTCCTCTGGATAAGCCAGTTAAGGATAGAGTTTGTTCATCATGCTTAACTGAAGTTTGCAAGAGAATTTATTGAACATCAATTTACCAAATAGAGACACTAGAAAGATGCTGATTTTAGCTAACCTTGGTTGAGGAATACAGAGGCTTCCGTCTATGATGGCCTTCTCAGCAATTTCACTATCTAAAGATAAAAGCTCCATGGCAATTTGACCACCAAGTGAAACACCACCGATTGCAAACAATTTCCCACCACAGTTTGCTTTGATATAGTCTAGAATCTCCAAAGCAGAATCTTCAGTAGAAACATAATCAAGTTGATATTCCTCTCCGTGGCCATTCAAAGTGGGTAGAATAATACGGTATTCTTCTGACAGGATTCGTGCTTGACGAAGATAATTCCACCAAGAACTGCCACCACCATGTATCAGTAAAATAGGAGGCAAATTCTTATTA
Source organism: Streptococcus mitis 13/39 (assembly GCA_000385835.1). Classification (GTDB taxonomy): domain Bacteria; phylum Bacillota; class Bacilli; order Lactobacillales; family Streptococcaceae; genus Streptococcus; species Streptococcus mitis_AI. Next base: position 42,980 of record AQTU01000010.1, read on the forward strand.
CCAAATTCATGGAATTTCATGTTTAAACTCCTTACTGTAGGACTTTCACTAGCTAATTTTCCTTGTTCAATCAGCTCTTAAAAGCAGTACCACACACTCGACATAAAACGAGTGAACACTATGTATGCCAAGTGAACATGTATGTGGGAACATGTCTATAAACCTTTTGACGATAGCATAAGGTTATCGTTAAAAGGTATTACCCCGACAAACTGTGATTTACTCATTTCATTAAATCAGCTATTTCTTTCTTCCCATACGCCTTTACATTCTGAATTACATTCTGTTTCCTCTTGATTGATTCAAACAATGATATATCTAGTACATTTGCGAATTCTTCAAACTGAACCTGCCCGATTCTTCTTATTTCTTTAAGTTTCTCAGCATCTCTTACCTTTCTCTCTGCCTCACTTTTGGGGTATCCTTGTCCAAATGGCTCCGAGAAAAGAGCTTCTATTGTTCTTTCAAGATTTTCAGTACCTGACCATGTATAATTTTCACCTAATGGTAATGATATCGCATTTCCATTATTAATCTGAGCAAATAAATAGGCATCATTCGGTGTAGGTGCATATCCGCAAATGACATCAGGCATACTATTACAAGCAAGCATCATTCCTTGTCCGGAAGAACAGCCCGTAACAACGAAATCAACTGTCCTACTTGCCAACAAGATACCTATAAGAATAGAAATTTCTATATACGAGTATTTTTCATTTTCTTCCATCGTACAGCCAAAATTTATAACCTCAGATTTCTTTGGAGCATACTTTAATACAGCATCATAGATTATTTGATTTTTGGTCGCTTGCGAACTTGCTTGAATAACTCCGATTCTCATTCTTCCCCCCTTCAACTTCTAATTTAATTATTTCTTTTTCTTTGGTTTGGGTGCCGGTAATTCATTATATATTGAATTGAACAAGCCTTTATTTTCTACACTTCATTTATTCACTGGTTGCAACTTTTGACATCAAAACTACCGCCTCCACATGTCTTGACGGTTACTACCTATACTGTGAAACGAAATCAAAGCTGCTGAATATCCGTATTAAACTATTAAACGTAACTAATGCGAGTATTTACGGCTTCGTTAATATACAGTATTGTTACATCTATGCCAAGTTTCCGATAGTTAGTTCTTCTTTCTTTATTTAAATCTTTACAAATCCAACTAGCGAGAAGGGTTGTTTATCTCAAAACTCATTGAACCTTTGGTTCCTCGATTAGTATAATAATTTCCTTCTAGTTGATTTGGATTATCAATATCAAGAATTACCGTCCCATAATGTATAGGACTTTGCAATTCAGCCCTTGGGCTATTTAAATATGTATAAATTAATTTTTGTGTTCCATTATCATTGATAATTGATGCTGTAATGCTATGGCTCGAACTTTCACCCGTTTTAAACTTAACTTTAATAGTCGTAAATGACTGTTCAATAGTAAGTTCACAATTTCTTTCATTCTGATCATAGTCCGTCTTGAAACTACCTACATAATTCGCAAATAAAATTGGAACATTATGAATCTTAGATAGTAATGGCCACCGCCATGCTGTTTTTTCAAAAATAGCCATAATAATTGCTGTAACTGATATAGCTTCACCAATATACCCAATGGCTGAATATACCAATGCCAAAATATCAGATTTAAGATTCACTGCAATCTCTTGGCCACTTATTAACAATCTTAATAACAAGCAAATTGCAAAAACCCATATTGTAATATTCAAAAATTTTTTCTGCTGTTCATTCATAAGTTTTATTTATAATCCAAAAATTCAATCATTCTAACTAAAAAAGTTTTTGTATCCTGTAAATTCCATTTCTGCTCTGAACGAAAAAGGTAATACATTCCACTTACTTCAACCCAATTTAAATTCACTTGAGACACTATGTAATATAACGCTTGCTGTAACAACCCTGTGTAGCTATTACTATTGAAAAACATCTGTTCAGGTATATTCCAGACCAAACATTCTATCAAATATGAAGAAATGCGTTCGTTTGTCAATCCTAGCTCCTGCATCTCGTTCTTAATATGCTTCATAATCCTAACTAAATATTTATATTTATAGTGAGTAGATTTATTCTTAGAGATACCATTTTGTATATGAACTTTAGGATAATTAATTACTTCATAATTTCCGTTTGAGGTAAAAAATTTGATGCCTTCAACAAATTTTTCAGATGACCTGCTACCAATATATCTATAATTTCGATATTGAAAACATGGGACTACATCTGCATTTACGTGATATGAGTTAGAATTAATATTGATACACTTATTGCCAATATAAACTGATTCTGCACCAAATTTTGAAATTAACGCTTTAATCACTTCGTTTTTAAATACATTAGCATTGGTGCTGCTACTAGAGTAATTATAGTCTAGGTCCGATAACCCATCTACATACTCACAATAAAATAAAGATTTCACCATGATACAGATATCAATGTCGCTATTTTTCTTTACATTCGTATTATTTGCATAAGAACCTTGGGCAAAAATTTCATATTCATACTTTGAAGAGAGCCCACTCCTTTCTATTGCATCTTTAATCATTCCAATAGTATTTTCAACCCGTGTTTCTTCAGTGGCAGATAACGGCTTAATCCATGATTGTAATGCTTCTTCAGAATATCTCATTATAAAACAACTCCATTTTAGTTTTTTGGTTAATTCATAAAAAGTAACCGATATTAAAAAAATCCTACATATAATTATACCACTAAACAAGAAAAAAGGCTGCAAACATAGTGAACTATACTATGCCTACAGCCTTATAAATCAACTTCTGTTCCTTCCAAAAATCTAACGGTTATCTGTCCATCCTCCGAAATCAAAATACTATCTAGTACCTGACACATCTCAAAGGAATCATATTCCCAACACTCCTTATTTATCAATTCAGCCAGTAACACACTGTAATGCTTTTCTAATAACTGGTTTTCTTCCAAGATCTTATTCCACTTTCCATGCAACAAATCCATATTCTCACTCAGTAGTTTAACTGCCATCATTACAGCTTTCTCTAGTGTTCCCTCATCGATATGGTTATTCTGACAACCAATCTGTCCCTTTACCTTATAACGGTTGTTACACTGCCAAACTTTACGTTTGCCACGACTGGTCGTCCAGTTCTTACGTCCAAAAGCTGAACCGCATTCTGCACAGAACACCTTGGTAGTAAAAGGGTTGTCCTCATTTTGCATGATGTAGAAGAAATTGAAAAAGAAAATAGACTTCAGACAGCTATTGATGTTGTCAGAGAACAGTTTGGCTTTTTAGCCATACAAAAAGGAACCGTCCTAACTGAAGGTTCCTAAAATATTGAACGCAGTAAACTTATTGGCGGTCATTCCGCTGGTGGATTGGAGGGATTAAAATGATTGACCGTTCATCCTTACCATTTCAGTCAGCAAGAGAGTACCAGGATACAAAGATGCAAAAATGGATGGGCTTTTTCCTATCTGAACATGCATCAGCACTCTCTGATGATACAAACAAAGTAACGTACATGTCTGACTTATCACTAGAGAAGAAATTATTACTCCTCAGTCAAGTATACGCCGGGCAGCTACGCACACGCATTCAAGTGATTGAAAAAAACAAGCGTGTTTCCTACACTGGAACAATACCAAGTCTGACCAAAGATTTCATTTTGATAAAAACTACAACAGGTCACATCAATTTGAAATTAAAAGACATTATTAGTATTGAACTTGTCGAGGAGGTGCTCTATGAATCAGCTTGAGTTTCAGCGTAATCACCTACAAATGGACTATTATAGCGAGAGCTACCAAGATTTTGAACGTGACTTCTACCGCTACTCTAACATGAATATTCCATTGACCTTCCTAACTGATGATATCCTAAAAACAATGGCGACTTCACGTAAGAATTACTTTGTCCTCAATAAGGAAAAGTCCAGAGATAACCGCGATCACTTCTTCATATTTGAAGTAAGTACCGTAGATGAGAATCCGCTAATCTATCATTATACATATAAGAAAACTACAATATATTTAGCAGAAAAATAGGAGCAGTTCAATTGACTGTTCCTATTTTTAATATTCATAAAATCTAAAGTCTTTATACTCTTTAACAATGGAGTCGCCAACCAGAACAGACTATACTGACCAGCGACTACCTTAAATTTAATGTTTCAGATTTATTTTCTTATCTCTAATTTCATAAACTACATCTGCTACATTTTCGAGTAATCGTTTATCGTGGGTGATAAACACGATAGTTCCGGTGTACTCCTTCATTAGTATTTCCAAAGCCTCTAAACTTGGTATGTCAAGGAAGTTACTGGGTTCATCCATTATTAGGATGTTATATCTACCCATGAGCATTTTAGCAAGCAACAATTTTATAATTTCTCCACCGCTTAAAACAGATAAACTTTTTCCAATATCGTTCTGTTTGAACCCCATAGATGCTAGCACTGAACGAATTTCTGATATATTGTAGTCACAATCCTTCTGCATAAACTCCATAACATTCTGATTACTGTTGTACTTGTAACCATTCTGTGCAAAGTAACCTATTTTTGCCTTAGGCGAAATAGAAATTCCTTCTTCATGGTTTAAGATCATTTGGATTAAAGTTGTTTTTCCGATTCCATTACCACCAGTTAACGCCACTTTTGCTCCTAACGGAATTTGAAAAGATGCATTTTCAAACAGAGCCTTATCCCCAAATACTTTATTAATTTCTGCACCGACTATAGGGTATGGATTATGGAGCTCCAATGCTTTACTTTGCCTGAAACGAATTCTGCGAATGCCTTCCGGAGCTTCTACTTTTCCTAAGGCCGCAATCCTGTGCTCTAGGGTTTTAGCAGCATTATACATCTTTTTTTCCTTACTTCCTATTGATTTTTGATGAGCTAAACGCCCTCCGTCTTCAGTACTTTTTTTCTTTGAAGAACCTTTTGCCTTCTGTTCTATTTTACGAGCCTGTTTTCGCTTTTCCTCCGCAGCCCTTTCCAATCGGGCACGTTCCGCAATAAATTGTTCGTATTCTGCAGCTTGGCTCTTACGTTCTTCCTCTTTCTGACGAAGATAATCAGAATAGTTTCCCCAATACTCAGTGATTTTGCCATCTTTCAGTTCCCATATTTTATCTACTATTTCATCAAGAAAATAGCGGTCATGGCTAATAACTAACAGTGCACCTGTAAAATATTTTAGCTGTCCTATTAGAAAATCAATTCCTTCACGGTCTAAATGGCTCGTAGGTTCATCCGCTAAAATACCATGAACCTGTGCCGATAAGGCCTGTGCTATTTTAAGCCTTGTTTCTTCACCACCGCTCATAGTCTGTATATTTAATTGCTCAACACCTAGCTTGCCTACAAGTGCAAAATCTTTTTCCTCCTGCAGAGTTACTTCGTCCAACTGGGGAATATAGGCAAGTTCACCCAGACGATTCATTTTACATCCTGGGGGAGTTAATTCTCCTAAAAGTACCCTGAGTAAAGTGCTTTTTCCAGCACCATTTGCTCCTACTAAACCAATACGGTCATAATCATATACTTCTAATTCATTTATATCTAAAACATCGCGTCCTTTGAATTCCACACGAATGTCTTTTGCTTTTAATATTAATTCCATAACATTTCCTCCTGTCTATAATCGCATGCTTTCATTTGCTTGTATGCAGGGAAAACCCTGCGATTTTAGCAGGAAGAGTTACATGAAAATAAGATACATAAATATTCCTCCAATATTGTTTATTTTAAATCTAATTTTCTAACCTCAGTTATCATTTGGCAAACTATAGCAATGCCAATAATTAAAATACCTGATAGTAAAAACCAATGATTTACACCGATTTTATCAGCAAAGAATCCAGAAAGAATTAACCCAATTGGCATAGCAAGTGACATGATACTTCCGATCAAAGAAAATACACGTCCTAAATATTCAGGCTTAATTTTCTCCTGAAAAAGAGCTGTTTGCACACCGCTATAAAATGGCACCGAAAGCCCCATTATTGCACAGCAAACTACGAATATTACAAATCCATTTGGAGGAAGTATTCCCGAAACGGCTAAACTGGTCCCCATTATAAAAAATGAACTTGTTATTAGTAATACATGCTTTTCGAAGCCCCCTAATCTTCCTAATAATAAGCCTCCTGCTAGCATCCCAAATGCAAAGGAAATTTCCGTAATAGAAATATGCACAGGCGTTCCATTAAAGTGTTCCATGCTTATTAAAGGAAATAGTGCATTGATTGGCATATAAACAAAAGTATATAGTGTTCCTAAGAGTAATAAGGCAAACAATCCTTTGTTTTGTCTCAGAACCACAACTCCTTCTTTCATCTCCCTTATGAAATTTGGTTCTAAACTTTGCACTTGATTACCCAGCTTAGGTATACGTACAATTGCTACCGTAATAGATGCAATCACAGCACCCAATACGTCGATGGCAATAATAGCATTTAAATCCCAAACGGAGTATAAGAGTGCTGCAACTGCCGGACTAACAATATAGCTTATAGACTGCAAAGACTGACTATAGCCTGCGCATTTCGTTAGCTGTTCTTCTGGTACTAAAAGTGGTGTAACCGCATTGAGTGCTGGGGTATGAAAAGCTGTTCCAATGCTACGGATAAACAATACTATCATAATCATCCAGACAGGTAGCTCCATACAGAATGCAACAATAGCAAGCACTGCACCAGCTGCTGCGATAATTAAATCGGCACCAATCATTATCTTCTTCCTATCATGACGATCCACTAGCACACCAATGGCAGGTCCCAAAATCGCATAGGGTAAAAAACCTACTAATGAAGCCATAGACAAGACCATCGCAGATCCTGTTTTTTCTGTAAGGTAAAAAATAATCGCCATTTGCAGGATGGCACTAGTGATTAATGATACTGCTTGCCCTGCCCATATTGCATAAAATTTTCGTTTCCAATTGTTGTATTTTTCCATTTATATTATCTCCTGCATATTATTTTGCTTGAATTTCTATTTTGAATAGCATTCTAGGCAATAAAAAATGCAGGCCAAACCCCACAATGTGGCTTTTGGTCTGCATACATACAATTTGGAAACATTCATATTAAAGACATAGTTAAATAAAGGTATAGTTAAATAACCAATATCCTCACCGTAACTAATGAATGCTCAATATCGTATAAATAAGCACAACAAAAAAGCCTATCATCGGGTATAGATTCTGCTTTTTTTATTGCCAGCTTATCTTAAACGCATTGAGGCTGTCATAGTTTCGGTTCCTCCTACATCTTTGTTTATATCAATTTATAGTATAACACAACAAGATGATATGTTCAATATAAAAGTTATGGAATGAGACTCATACTTCCAATTCGATGCCAGATTTAAAGGATATGACGAAGTTTTCTTCATAGACTGTAACGCTCTGGATTATCTTCCTTAGTAGCAAGCGATTAGCTTTCACAAAATCTTCTGTTTGTAGTTTTAAAAATTCATCAGGATTTTCTAACTCAACCTCAAAATATTTCATTTTACATTCCCTCATTTCATTTATTGATAAATTGAGTTTGCAAAAAAGAGTGGACAATTTTTGTCTACTCTTAACCTTTAAAATAGTTTTTTTAATCGATTTGAAGTTGCCTAAATTATTACTTATTCGGTAAAATGAAGTATTGCTTTCAACAGATTTCCTTCAACTACACTTCACTTGATTCAAACAAGGTGGGTACATTTCTATTCCCACAAACTCCTTGTCAATGGAAACAAACACGTACCCACAGGGTAAATGGAAATAGAAACTGATAATTTCTAGCTATCACTTCTACTCATTCCAAAAATTTTCTCACTCTGATACTTACCCACCATAAAGCAAAAAGCCTTGCAATCAAGGCTTTCATTATCCCTTTCGTTCAAAGGTTTCTAAGCTTTTACGAGCAGAGCGACACACTCAGCGGTTCGCTATCTCCGTTCTGTCTGCGTGCTAGCACTTGTCAATCACGGACAGCTATCGCATGGGCGGAAGTAAATGCTAATCTTCGTCGTTTTACTCCTTGACTAGCAAACTTACCGCCTCAACATGTGGAGTTAGTCAACATCTATATTATATAACGAAAGTGATAGAGTTGTTGTTTAAAATTAAACTTTAGAATGAAAATATTTAAAAAAAGTAGATCACTTTTAGAAGTGTCCTACTTGTATTATTTTTATTTAAAAAGGGATAAATCCTTAACAAAAGGGGTGTACTCCCGCGCCTTCGGGAAGGAAAAAAAGAAATGGCGCAAAATCAAGGTTTTATTTTTGAAATTTACCAGAAAATACCCTTAATGAAAGTAACGTAGTTCTTGTTGATGGTCATAGTGTGTTCTATTGATGCACGTTCAACGGTTACTAGATTTAGGTTAAAATCGTTAAAGCCCATATCATAGTTTAAAAAAGCGATTATACAAAAACTTGTATATCGCTCTGTTTGTTCACTTACTTTGACAAAGTGGAGGTATCTATCCTCAAGGTCCTCAATGCATTCCATACTGCCAGTAGCGTTACACCAACATCTGCAAAGATTGCCTCCCACATATTAGAAATTCCCAATCCACTTAGAACCAAGAAAATTAGTTTAACTACAATAGCCAAGGTCATGTTTTGCCGAGCTATTCTGACTGTCTTTTTAGCCAGTCGAATGACTTGAGGAAGTTTTCCAAGGTCATCATCCATCAGTACAACATCTGCTGATTCAATGGCTGCGTCCGAACCTAGCCCTCCCATAGCAATACCAACATCTGCCCTAGCAAGAACCGGTGCATCATTCACTCCATCTCCAACAAAGGCAACAGCCTGCTGAGACTGAGTCAGAATTTCCTCAAATGTACTCACCTTATCCTGAGGCAAGCAATCTCCAAATGCATCATTGAAGGCAAATTGCTGTGCAAATTCATCAACCACTGCCTGACGATCACCTGAAAGGAGAACCGTTTTTTTAATTCCGACCGCCTGTAAATCCTTCAAGGCCTCGATGCTCGTCTCCTTCACTTGGTCTGTGATAAGGAAATAGCCTAAAAAGTGACTGTCCTCTGCCAAATAGAGAACTGTTCCTGTGCTGTCAATAGCTGGATAAGCAATCCCTTGAACTTCCATTAATCTAGCATTCCCAAGATAGAGCTGTCTGCCATCTATCCTACCGGACATGCCCTGCCCTGGTAGCTCGGTAATCTGACTCACCCTATTCTCGTCCACTTCCTGTCCATAGGCTGTTCGAATCGAGTTTGCGATTGGATGATTGGAATAGCTTTCCAAATGGGCAGCGAGGTACAGAATATTATCCTCGATACCTTCTGCGTTGACAACGGTATCTACCGCAAAGATACCTTTTGTAATTGTCCCCGTCTTATCAAATACGACCGTATCCAACTTGGCAAGAGCCTCTAAATAATTTCCACCTTTCACTAAGACACCTAATTTAGATGCTCCCCCTAGCCCGCCAAAGAAACTCATTGGTACCGAAACCGCAAGAGCACAAGGGCAAGAAATGACTAAAAAGGTAAGTGCCCGATAAAGCCAAGTCGACCACTCCCCTAAACCAAGCAAGGGAGGCAGGCTTGCAAGCAGAAAAGCGATTCCGACAACCACTGGTGTATACACACGCGAAAAACGTGTGATCATCCGTTCCGTCTCCGCTTTTTTATTGCTTGCATTTTCAACTAATTCCAAAATTTTGTTGACCGTTGATTGCGAAAAAGTCTTTCTCACTTCAATTACCAATGGACTAGTCAAATTGATCACACCACTTGTAATGTCCTCACCAACGCCAATTTCCCTAGGCAGTGATTCTCCTGTCAAGGCTGACGTATCCAGAATAGAACGACCTTTTCTGACCAGACCATCTAGGGGCACCTTCTCCCCAGGCTTAACTAAAATATGGTCCGCAACCCTTACTGTTTCAGGGTCTACTTGAACGGCTTCTCCCCCCTCTAGTCTCCAAGCCTTATCCGACCGAATATCCATCAATTGTGCAATGGACTGACGAGATTGAGAGGTGGCCTTGTCTTGGAAATACTCCCCAATCTGATAAAAAAGCATGACGCTACTGCCTCTGGAAATTCTCCCAAGAGAAAGGCTCCTAAGGTCGCGATACTCATCAAAAAGTTTTCATCAAAAATATTGCCACGTTGAATATTTTGAACCATCTTGATAAGAACCTTATGACCGATAATGATATATAGGGTCAGATAATAGACCAGACGAATCCAGAAATACTCCTCTGGCAGGAAAAAGCCGAAGGCAAATAGAATCGTAACAGCAAGTAGCAGCTCTTTCGCCCAATCTCGTTTTTCTGGAAGTGCCTCTTCCTTTTTATCACTGATCACTTCGATTCCAGGTTCAATAGCATCTACTAAGTCAATAATTTCCTTATCTATCCCATCTTCGCTTTTTGTTTCCAAAGTCAGCTTTTGAGCTATCAGATTGACAGTGGCAGATTCTACCTGCTCCAATTGATTGACAGCACGTTCAATCTTAGCAGCACAATTGCCACAGTCAATTCCCCGAAGTACATACTCTTTCTTCATGTTTTTCCTCCTTCAAATGCTTCAGTGTCAAAGACAAGACTGATGCGACATGATTATCCGCAAGTTCATAATAGGTCATCTTTCCTTTTTTCTCCCCCTTGACCAATTGGCAGTCCCGCAGATAGTGTAGTTGGTGAGAAATAGCAGACTTGGTCATCTGTAACGCAATCGCTAAGTCTCCGACACAAATTGGATTTTGCCGTACTGCTTGTAAAATCCGCAAACGAGTTGGATCAGAAATCGCCTTAAAAAAATTGGACATATTTAGCAATGTAACGGTATCAAACTCCGTCTCATGGACCCCTTGAATTAAATCTGGATTACAAGCTGTTAAACACTGTGACATATTTTGTATTCCTCCTATCCTAAAGTTGTATCAAGTAACATCATAATTAGAAATCCGTCCATAAATTCACCTGTTGCAATATCGGTATTCTTGTGTTCTTGAGCACCTGGCACAAGTTTTTCCACTACAACATAAATCATGGCTCCTGCCGCAAATGAGAGAGCATAAGGTAGTAGCTGGGGCATAGACATAACAGCATAGGCCCCTAAAACAACTGCAATCGGCTCAACAATCGCTGACATGGCGCCATAGTAGAAAGCTGATTTCCTACTTCGCCCTTCTGCCCGTAGCGGCAAGGACAAGGCAGAGCCTTCTGGAATATTTTGGATACCAATTCACAAGGCTAATCCAAGGGCACTCATCCACGTAAAGGAAAGTCCAGTTGTGGCATTTGCCACACCAACTGCTAAGCCCTCTGGTATATTATGAATCACTACCGCCAGATAAAGCAGCATGGTCTTTGATAAGGGTCTTTGGGGATTCAAAATCCCTTCCTTATCACTCATCTGTTGATTCAAATGCAGGTGGGGAACCAAATAATCAATAAAGCGGATAATTAAGCCCCCGACAATAAAAACCAACAGCCGTCGGCAACCAGTAAAATCTGTTTGCAGCCATTGACTGGCTATAGCCAAATGAAAGGACAAGCAAAGACCAGACTGCAGCTGCCGTCATAATACCCGCTGCCAAGCCCATCATCATATCCATGAATTTTTGATGAATGGTTTTGACAAAAAAGACCAAACTAGCACCGATAATGGTACAAAACAGGTGAATAAGCCAGCTAATAAAGCTTGCATTACTGGTGATAGAGATGAAAAAAATGACATCTTATACCTCAATAATCGATAATAGTTGAGCAACTGTTCAACTATTACCAGTATAGTTGAACAGTTGCTCAATTGTCAAGGAAGAAAGTAAAAAAGCTATGAGAAATCCCCATAGCTAGGTGGGTATGTTTATTCCCATTACCTCCTAGTCTATGGAAACAAACACATACCTATAGGGTATTCTACTCACTCTGATACCTATCCTACCATATAAGAAAAATAGTTCCACAAACCATCATAGTGATATCTGAAAATAAAAAAGGGGGGCCAAAACTATTCCCACAGACACCTCACATGCAGGAACATTTTGAACCTCCACTGAGTATGTGGAAATAAATTTCAGACATTACTGCTATCAATAATACTATCTCAACTCAGACTGTTAGATTTATACTTCACTCAAAATTCAAAAAAGGCTTAATATCAAGCCTTTTGTAAACCCTGAAACGGTAGACTATATCTTTTTCTCTCCAGTAGTCCCAAAACCTCGATATGTGCTTACATCTTGCTTTTCCTTCTACAAATTGACTAAAGTTAAATTTGGAGTATTAGAGGAACTGAAATATCCTATTTCTAACCTATAGTTATGCCTATTCGGTTCGAGTTTCAACTAAGTATATTCCCCATTCAGCTAATTCTACAGGCAAATCATAAACAGTTTTTCCATTACTTTCATAGATTTCAGAGATTCCTGGTGAAGTCTTAGAAAAAGTTCCCCAAGCTGTCACTAGTTCTTCTACAAATTGAATATTATGAGGTTCAAAAAAATCATTAAATTTCGATAGTTCTTTACTATAAATTGTCACAACATTATAGCTATCAAGCATGATCTCATCATGACTTTTATGCCCACCAAATCCAAACTTACTTAGTCCATCATTAACAAGTAAATCACCGTATCTAATCAACAGTGCTAGGCATTCCTCTCTTGAACAACCATCAATATAATAAACATCCTTATGAGATTCCTTGATAATATTCTTTTCTATCACTTTTTCTCTATCAATACTGACAGGCAATTCCAAAATAAAAAACAAGGGCTCATCATGAATCGCAATAAAGTGTTGAAAAACCTCTAATATTTTTTCTGCGTGTACATTCGCCATCAAATGATGTTCAGTTAACTTTGTAAATGATTCAAACAGGTTTTCTACCAAGCTAACTTGGTGACCTTTTACTAAATTCAACATTATGCGTCCTCCAGAGAATTTAAACAATATCCACATTTATAATCTCATTATACCATTAACCCACTAAAAAGACTGTAACTTCCCAGTAACAGTCTCTTATAAATCTACCTCAGTTCCTTCAAGGAAAGTTACTACAATTTGTCCAGCTTCTGAAATACTGATGTGGTCGAGAACTCGATTCATGATAACTCCATCAAATTTATCTAAATCTAGTATCTGATACATCTGCTTTGCATAGTGCTTATGGAGAAGATTTGCTCCCTGCTCTAGCTTTTGCCACTTAGCTACCACATCAGATCTATGTTCTTGAGCAGTCTAATAAATCTTCTAAAAATTAAAACTCAAACTATGTTAAGAAATTCGGCTCTATAATATTTGTAGTGGGTAAATCCCCTATAGATATTATGGAGCCTATTTTAGGGTAGAAAAAAAGTCCCATATGACCTATAATGAAAAGCGATCAAACAACTCATTAGAAAGAATCATATGGAACAATTACATTTTATCACAAAACTACTAGACATTAAAGACCCTAATATTCAAATTATAGATATCATCAATAGGGATACACACAAAGAAATCATCGCCAAACTGGACTACGATGCTCCATCTTGTCCTTATTGTGGAAGTCAAATGAAAAAATATGACTTTCAAAAACCTTCTAAGATTCCTTACCTCAAAACGACTGGTATGCCTACTAGAATTCTATTTAGAAAGCGTCGTTTCAAGTGCTATCATTGCTCGAAAATGATGGTCGCCGAGACCTCACTCATCAAGAAGAATCATCAAATTCCTCGTATTATCAACCAAAAGATTGCGCAAAAGTTAATTGAAAAGACTTCTATGACCGATATTGCCCATCAGCTTTCCATTTCAACTTCAACTGTCATTCGAAAGCTCAATGATTTCCACTTTAAGCATGATTTTTCTCGTCTTCCTGAGATTATGTCCTGGGACGAGTATGCCTTTACTAAGGGAAAGATGAGTTTCATTGCACAAGATTTTGATAATCTCAACATCATCACTGTTCTTAAGGGTAGAACACAAGCTGTCATTCGTGATCACTTTCTTAAATATGATAGAGCCGTCCGATGTCGCACCAAAATCATTACTATGGATATGTTTAGTCCTTACTATGACTTGGCTAAACATCTTTTTCCGTATGCCAAAATCGTTCTAGATCGCTTCCACATTGTACAACATCTTAGCCGTGCTATGAGTCGTGTGCGTGTTCAAATCATGAATCAGTTTGAGCGAAAATCTCATGGATACAAGGCTATCAAGCGCTACTGGAAACTCATTCAACAGGATAGCCGTAAACTCAGTGATAAGCGATTTTATCGCCCTACTTTTCGTATGCACTTAACCAATAAAGAGATTCTAGACAAGCATTTGAACTATTCAGAAGACTTGAAACATCACTATCATCTCTATCAGCTCTTGCTTTTTCACTTTCAGAATAAGGATCCGGAGAAATTTTTCGGGCTCATTGAGGACAATCTAAATCAGGCTCATCCTCTCTTTCAGACTGTATTTAAAACCTTCCTCAAGGATAAAGAAAAGATTGTCAATGCCCTTCAATTACCCTATTCTAATGCCAAATTGGAGGCCACCAATAATCTCATTAAACTTATCAAACGCAATGCATTTGGTTTTCGAAACTTTGAAAATTTCAAAAAACGGATTTTTATAGCTCTGAACATTAAAAAAGAAAGGACGAAATTTGTCCTTTCTCGAGCTTAGCTTTTCTTCAACCCACTACAGTTGACAAAGAGCCAGAAATTCATCAACAACATCTGAAAATTTCCACAAGACTAAATCTTGCCTAAGTTTCATATATAAGAGGGGACACATTCATTCCCATAAAGCCATGCTCATTGGTAATGAATGTATCCCCTATGGGTAATTGGAAATAAAAACTCAGTAACACCACCTATCGGACCAAGACACTCAACTGCTGCTCTAAGTCTGATACTTCCTCATATATCACAAAAAGCCTTACAATAAAATTGATTCATACCAAGCTTTCTAGGCTTTTACGAGCAAAGCTACACACTCGACGTGTAGTGATAGCTTTCTTCTATACTAATAGACGAAAGAGAAAAAAAGTGATTTTAGAATTATACTGTAGAAATAAATATTAACTTTAGTAATGACTAACTTTCTAAAATATCTTCAATAAGCGGTTCTATCCTCTGGATAATAAATCAGAAATTCTGAACTGCATGTAAACTCTATACAATTCAAGGTACTTCAGGAATCAAACATCTTCAACACTATTTTCAACTTACCTAGATATATAAAATAAGGAGGAAAGTTTATTAACCTTCCCCCTTATGACCTTTTGAAAACCTCTTTCAAGGATTTCACGCCGTCGTGGCACTAAAATATAACGTAGATTATTTTATCATAACCAGCAACTTTTTGCAACACTTACTTGCCAATTCTGTTAAAAAAATTTTTATTAACATCAAACTTCAATAGTAACATATTTTTTAAATAATAAGATTGAATAGCTCGATCAATCCTTTTAAGGGAGAATCTATTAAAAGAATTTAAAATTTTTAAACCTTGATAAAACTTTAAAACTCTATTATTCCTTTTAGGAGTAAGTAACAAATCAGAGATAAAAAGTCTATTGATTAGAATACTATTTCCCGTCCTATATCTGGTTATGAGACCAAAGTGTGCCAATTGGTTTCTCAACTCACGTAGTATTTCACAAGCGTTAATAAATTTCTCCCGACTCCCACTAATAGAGGAATCAAATCCCATCTCACTCATAATTTTATTTTGTATAGCAATGTCTAATCCTTGAAATAAAACCAGCAAGTCATTTAACATTAGTGTATCAATAATAACCCAAAGCGGAGGATTTTTATAGCTAGAAATATATGGATATTTTATTTTACAGAAGTCAGAATAAGATAATTCAAAAAATCTTCCCTCTATGTTATTAATTTGAATTGTCACATTCGTAGAACCACTTAATGAAGAAATATTACTAGGAGTATTAGAAGCTTTTACTGAAAATTTCCCTCGGTATTGATTTTTTTTAAGATCATCAACTATTCCATCAAAATCACCTTCTAGGTTGTAATATACATCTCGGTTACGAGTATGAAAGGTACTAATATTACCTGTAAATGTTACATCTTTAATCTTAGCTGAAATAGTATGCACTCTAAAAAAAGAATGCGTTTTTTTATTATCCCCATGAGTATAAAAATATTCTGTAAAAGAGTTTCGATTGTGCGCTGTCGGTAGCACATAACAATTGATATCTAAATACTTCAAGTTAGAAGCAATACCACCATTGCAATGTGCTTTTGAAAATTCGTATGCAATTCTCGACTTTAGTTCAACCTCAATTTTTTCGATTTCTTGAAACAAGTACTTAGCTATATTTCTATCCAATGTGTATATTCTCTCAAAATCTTTGAAAGAGACTCTTTTCATATATTTTTTAGGATTAGAGGTCTCCAAAAAAATAGTTTCAAAACCATTTATAGAATTAAAATAATTTTTCTGCTGAATAAAACTAACCATCCCTGGCTCATCAGTAATCTTCAAATTCCTGTCACGTTGAATCAAAATCTGCTCTTCAATAGTCTTAAACTCTTTTTCTCTAGTCATATTTTATTATCCATCTGCAATATCTTTGATTATATCATATTTTTGAAAATATAACTATCAAATATAAAAGCCTTAATAGTTATTTTTCTTGTTTACTTTCAAAGTCATTCAACAATTTCAGTATACCACAAAAACGCAAAATAGGCTGTAACGAAAATGATTTCCCGCTGTTATTACAGCCTTTCTTTTTCTGTAACTGTACCTCAGTTCCCTCTGTGAAGGGTACTCTAATTTTCCCATCCTCTTAAATGCTGATGTGGTCTAGAAGTTGATTCATCATAACTCCTTCAAATTTATCTAAATCTATTATCTGATATATCTGCTTAGTATAGTCCTTATGAAGAAGATTTGTTGCTTGCTCTAGCAAAATAAAAATTACTTGATACCTCTCATCATAGATTTTATAAATTCCAAATAATCGTAATCCACCTGCTTGTCGTCACGATGCAAACCGATATATATTATCAGCTACTGTTCCTTTTTTAAACGTTGGATAGAATTTGTTTATGTAGTAGGTGAAAGTTTTGACATCAATGCTACAGCCCCGTTATAATGCATCTTTGGGACTCAAAAGGTTTGGGAAGTTCAAAGCTCCAGTGGAGCTTTGAAGCCTTCGCTTTGAAATGAAAAAGCGAGAGATTTAGCTACGTTTCACTAACAAACTTACACACTCGGCGGTTCGGACTTACCGTATCGTTTCGTCGTAAACTCCTTACTCTACGACAGCTATCCCATGGGCGGAACATCTACTTCTACTTCGCTGATGCCTCAGCTCGTACAAGCAGTGATACCGCCTCAACGTGATGCGTTTGAGGGACTCAAAAGGTTTGGGGAACCTTTTGAGGATTAACTACGTTTCTCTAACAAGCTTACACACTCCACGTGCGCTGTTTTCTTTATTTGTACACTTTTTTTCGTCATCGGTTACGGCATTAAAACACAATTTATCATTTTCTATTTTAGCATTCTTTCTTTTAGATTTGTAAGATTTTGCATCTTTAGTCGAAGAATCTCCCGTTTTAAAAATTATAGTCAACATTGCTGGATCAATTTCTCCATCAGAATTTATTCCGCCTACTATTATTTTTTCAACGATACTTTCAAAAATATCCTTGTCAAACTCCGTCAAAGTTTTTTGTGAAGTTAAAATTTCTTTAAAATTCTCTAATCTACTTTTTATATCAACTTCTGATTTTAAAGTTACTTCTAAGTTTACTTTTTCTTCTAAAAGTTTTTCTTTCTCAATTTGTATTTGATTGAATTTATCTTCATATACAGAATCACTTATTTTTCCATCTAGATTCATTGAAACTAATTTTTCTTCTTTTTTGTACAACGAATTTAATTTACTAACTATCTTTGTCAACTCCACTTTTAAGGTATCATCAGTAAGCTCTTCTTTTATAATTTCAAGAAAGTCTTCAGTTAGGTTATTATTTTCATAAAACAACTGTTGGTAGCTCTGTAAAAAAGCATTTTCTATTGCTTTTTCCTCTATTCCTTTACTATGAGTGCAATACTTTTTACCTCTCTTTATAGATGTTGTACAGTGCCAAATAATCTTTTTGTACTCTGAACTAGAGTGCCAACTTCTTCTAGACAGAACAGTACCACAAAAACCACATTCTAATCTACTGCTAAAAGGGTACATTCTTGAATATCTTTCTCGTTTACCTTTTATATTTGCTATGGTTTTTTTGTTTCCTGATCTCCGTAATCGAATTTCTTGCGCCTGTGTAAAAATTTCTGGACTAATTATCGCATCATGATTATTTTTAATGTAGTATTTATCTTCTTCACCGAAATTTATTAAACGTCTCTTACTAATGGGGTCAACAGTGAAAGTTTTTCCCATTAGAATATCACCTTTATACTTCTCGTTTTTAATAATTCCTAAAACTGTTGTATCTTGCCAGTGATTAAGACCTCTCGGAGTTTTATAACCTAGTTCATCAAGTTCTCTAGCTATTGCTCTACCCCCAATACCATCAATGTATCGTTCAAAAATATAACGTACTATCTTGGCTTCTTTTTCATTTATTGATATTGACTTTGTATCTTGATTATAGTCATAACCAAGACAACCTTGAAAACCAATAAGTTCTCCACGTTGCATCTTCATTTTTAAACCCTTTTTAACATGGGCAGATGTATTTTCAACTTCCTGTTGAGCCACTGAACTTAATATCGTCAATAGTAACTCACCATCCATAGTTAAAGTATCAATATTTTCTTCTTCGAAAAATACACCAATTTGTTTATCTTTGAGCAAACGAACATATTTGAGAGTATCTAATGTATTTCTAGCAAAGCGAGCAATGGCTTTGGTAATGATATAGTCTATTTTTCCATCAAGGCAATCTGAAATCAATCTTTGAAAATCTTGTCTTTTTCCAACTTGAGTTCCTGAAATCCCTTCATCAGCATAAATGTCAACCAAAATCCAATCTTGGTGCTGTGATATATACTCTCTATAATGACGAACTTGAGAATCATAGCTATTTTTTTGATCATCACTATCGGAACTAACACGACAATATGCTGCTACTCTCCTCGATAAAGAACCACTATTATCATTTCTTCTAGTTACTAAAGGATTTGCTTTTATAATTTCAACGTTGTTTGACATGGCTTAACCTCCTATTTCTCTGCATTTATTTTACCGCAACCAATAAAAAAGGTCAGCTAATTTGTGTATATTTTACGCAGTTTCAGCTTTATTTTTTCATATTCTTTTTCGCTAATAAGTTTTTTTAAGAATAATAGATTTAGCATCTCTAGCTCGACTATATAATTTTCTAAATTTGATTTCAAAAAATCACTTCCCTTTTATCTTTTATCAATCTCCTCCATGGCATGACTGATGAAGTCATCATAAGAATTTCACTTGCTGCTCTTTCACGGTGGCAGCCTGAACGGTCAGAAGTATCATTGTATATCATTTGTATCGTGGCATATAAAGTATCGCTCTATTTTATTGATGGTTTAAAAATCGCTCTTATCATGGCGAGCCATTCAAATCTGCTCCACAAATGAGGAAAGTACCATTTTGGACTATTCAATTGTCAATGTGCTTTCTTAACCTACTACTTTTTGGAGTAATGGTCTTCTTTATTATCCACTCGACCTACAAGGTAGTCTAAACTTACCTTATAAAAATCTGCAAGTTTGATAAGGTCATTTATAGAGATTAACCTGCTACCAGCTTCCATTTTAGAATAAGCTGATCTTGTACAATTCAAAACGATTTTCGCAATATATTCTTGTGTCAAATCATCATCTTCACGTAAATCTCTAATCCTTTTCAACATCAAATGTCTCCTAAAACAAGTATAATATAGTTATTTTCTTATTTTTAAATATGTGACAAATTGGCACATGAAACTATTCTATATATACTTTTTAGGAAACTGTTTACTCTAAATGTATCTCATTTTCCTTAATAGATTTCATATTTTGTTTTTTCTTATATTTCTTTATTGTTTTATTAAACATTTCAAATAAATTTATTGCTTCTCTATGTTGTTCCTTCAGTGTTTCAATCTTTCCTTTGTATATGTATAAATCCTTCTCTATTGTATCTACTGAACTTTTACCTTGAATATTATTTTCTAAATTGCTAGAACTATTTGTCGAATCATTCAACAATGTTTCTTCTAAATTACTCAAATCATCAATTTTATTTTGTACGTGGTCAATCATATTCTCTAGATATGATATTTGTGCAATGAAATCCTTGGTTATATCCTCAAAAGCATTCTGACTATTTTCTGCAGACATAAGAAAATCTAATTGTTCTATTTTTTCTTTAATTTTACTAAGAGGTATTCTTCTATACATATACTGCGGTTCATACTGAAGATTAAATTGTCTAATCAAAGTTTTACCTTTCATAAAGCGATTTTTTTCTGCTGAATCTTTATGATATACATAGTAAGAACTAGTTTCTCTGAGAAATACTTTAACTTTTTCTTTTTCCATATTGATTTGAATATTTGGTACAAAAATAAGTCCTTCTTGTCGGATACCAAACTGTACCTTAATGTAAATTCCATCGTCTACTACTTCTTCTATTTGATTAAGATTCAACTCTACTTCAAACTCATGAACAGCATCCCTATTTCTCCTGAAATCTTGATAGGATTTCCATACCACCTCTTCTGTCGGCAACTCTTTTTCTTTAATTAGCTTTTCTTTATTGTAAAGTTCAATTAAATTATTATTATCTAAGACAAAAGTTTCATTTTTGTTATTAAAATAGTCTTGAAAATAACTAACACTGTACTGATTCATTTTTCCCAATTCCTGTTCTGAAAGCTTAATCCCATTAAATTCAAATAGAACATGTTTTTCTTTCGGAATTATTTTTAAGTCAAAAAATTCTGCTTGTTGAATCAATTCATTCATATTCTTCATTTTCGGAAGTAGAAATTCTAATATGTTTATAATTTCCCTTTGAACAAATTTTTGCTTAAAATAAGTTTCATTATAAGGTTGTTTTCTATTCAATTTATCATCACGTACGACTTGTTTCATATTTGAATCAGTCATAAAAAAAGTAACATGCTTGTGTCTAAAATCAATTTTTAAATGTAAAGCTTTTGCTTTTTTCCTGAAATCTTCAAAATTTTTCGAGTTCTCAATTAGAAAATATACCCGTTGTTTTATTTCATATTTGTAATTGGTTTTTCGATAAACTTCATACTGACGATGCGAATAACGATTTTCTATAATCTTTGCACCTGCAATTTTTGAGAGACGATCTGAAACCATTCGTAGATTACGTTCTGACTTATAATTCCATAGAAACTTTTTATCAGAATTCTGATCAATTGAATTTAGAATGATATGATTGTGGATATGACCTTTATCGACATGTGTTGCTACGATAAAACGAAATCTACCTCCTGTCAACTCTTTAACTGTCTCATAACCAATCCGATTGATTTGTTCGGGAGTAAGATGATCATCTGGAGAAAAAGACTGAATAATATGATGAGAATGAATTCTTCGTTGATTTACTTCTTGCCTATCATGACGAAATTCATAAAGACCATCATTACTTAAAAAATTATCATTGTACATCTTCACTAGTTCTTTATAACTAGGAAAATCTAAATAATTTCTCATACCAAAATCTGAAACTAGTGCTAGATTCTTTGTTTTACTTGGATTCAAAATATATTTGACTAGTTTGCTACGATAATTTTTTCCATGAATCGCAAAGTGTTTAGTGATGACCATAAAATTTCCTCAATTTTTCAGATTGAATAAGAAAATCTTTCTCCACTTCTACTATTAACTCTTCTATACCTTTTCTCAATTCATTTAACTCAATTTCCGTTATTGAATTCGAATAATTTATGCTTCTGGCTATTTGATTAATATTATTTCCGATTCGTTTTAATTCAAAAATCAAATCTTGATAACCAGTTGTATCAATGGTGATAAAATTCATGCCTGGGTCAAGTAGAGTTCGTCGAGCATATTCTGAAAAAGATTGACAACCGCTTTGGTCGATACAATGTTTCAACTGACTCAATTCGCTATCAGACAGAAACACTTTCTTGAGATTGGTTCGGTAACGATGTTCCATGGACTCACCTCATGTATTTATCACGAAAGTCTTGGCTGAGGGGAATAGAGTTTCCAACTTCTTTAATCAACTCCTGTACGCAGGTTAAGAGAATAGATACATGATCTTGTGTAACTTGATGTTCGGACTGTGCTAATATTAAAACACCATGAACGTCACGACTGATTTGTTCTAGTTTTTGGGTTTGCCATAGGGCAAACCACTTTTCAGCAGTCATTTCAAACTCTTCCTCCAGCAATTTATTTCGAGCAAAGGGCGAAAAATGTTCAAATCCCTTATTTTTCATTATCACTTCAATCATTTCCAATTCATTTGCGGTTAAATTAACCTCTTTGCGAATGTCTCTGTATTGTTCTGACATACTATTTCCTCACTTTCATCAATGGTTGGACAATCCCCGACCCCGTATTAACCACGGGAAACTTGCAAAGACAAAATCTATCATCTTGTAAGGCTTTGCGAGCTCAGATATTGTGTCCACAATATCTCAAAAATCATATCGCCTGCCATTTCAAACCTCACGGTTTAAAAAACAAACGATATGAAAATGTGGTGGCACGCCCCCAAACCCCCAAGATAAATCTAAATTAAAAATAGTATAACAAATACTTTTTGATAAAATTATCACAGAAAAAAGAGCCCTGTCGGACTCTTACAAACTAAAACAATGTCTTTGATATTCATACTGCCTAATCCCACTACTATCTTTGTTCATCTTGATAGAAAAAACAAAGTAATGATCACGATTATCTAAAGATTTACTTTTGTTAAGTTTAAAATAATGTTTTTGAGACATAGCCATTGTACGTAAAATATCATCAGTGATAAATGTTAATGGTATGTCTAAAGCAGAATACTTGTAAAAATCTGACTCAAACCGTAAATAAGAATCAGAAAAATAATCTAGCTGCAATTTATCATCATATAATTCTTTACGATTCATATAAATCTACCCCTTCTATCTGTATATCGAGTATATCTTCCCATTTTAAGCGAAAAAAACCAAAGTCTGACTTAATGGATATAGACTCTCTCCCCATCTCTTTAACAATACCCGATACTACTTTTCTTCTATTTGAGAGCTTACAAACAAAAGTTGCTGGGAATTCATTCGTATAAAGTTGACGAACAAGTAAGATCTTTTCTTCCATTGACATGGAAATGGAGATATCTTCTTTATTTTTTTCTGCCCAAAGAGAACTGGAATGTTCTGACAAAAAGAAGCCCATCCATTTAGCCATGCCACGATCCTGATATAGTCGGGCAGATTCAAAAGGCAAGTAAGAACGATTCATCATTTTAGTCCATCTAATCCTCCAGCTGAGTGACCACCAATGAGTTTACTTCTTGCAATTGTTCTAGAAGCTTGATCCAGGGCATTCCCTTTCAATAATGAAGTAAAACCAAATTCTGTTCGAATAGCATCGATTGCGGACTGGAGCCTTTCTTCTTTTTCTATTTTCTCAACATCATCAAATAATGAAATCAATCCAAATGATTCATCTACTAAACCAGAGTAATTCACTGCAACACTTCTGATAGCTCCTGAAGTATATTTTGTATGAAATAACTTTAAAACATAGTTTGTTAGTAGTGTTGTTTGATTGGTTGGTTCAATTTTCATTTGAATATGAATAGATCGTTTCTGTTCTACTTTAGAATACCCTAAGTGTATAGAAACTACTGTTGCTTTCTTACCAGCTCTTCTCAATCTAACTGCAACTTGTTCTGCCATCTCACGAAGTATAATTTCAATATCTCTTTGCTTTACATAATCTCTAGGTAAAACTTGAGAGTTCCCTATCCCTTTTGACTTTGGCTTATAAGGTCTATGAACATTACTTTCATCAATCCCATTAGCATGAAACCATAACTCTAAGCCCATGATACCAAGCTCTTTTTTAATCAAGTCAGGGTTAACATTAGCCAACTCTTTAATCGAAAAGATACCTAAACTATGTAATCTCTTCTCCATCCGATTCCCAATTCCCCAGAAATCTGTCATTTTAGGGATAGACCATACTTTCTTTTCAACATCTTCATAGGACCAATTGGCTCTCATTGTCGGAGTCTGTTTAGCTTCATTATCTAGTGCTAACTTAGCTAATAAGGATTGGCATTAGACATACCTACCGTTGAATAGATTCCTGTTTTTCTCCAAATCTTTTTTTGAATGGCCGCAGAAATAATATCTAACTTATCTTTTCGACTAATACTTTTATCAGGTACAAAATAATTTAATGAACTGGTTAGATCTATAAATCCTTCGTCAATTGAGTAGGGATAGATATCGTCTGGTGCCGCAAAATCTTGAAAGATTTTTTGAATATCCATATTGACTGCAATATAAGTATCCATTCTTGGAGGAACAATCACTGTTGATTTTGCCCACTCCTCTATATAATTCACATAGTCTATTGTTGTCGGTAACCCTTGCTTTCTAGCATTATAGTAAGAAAACTTTCTAGTCTTTACATCAAATGGTAAATCATAGGAACGTCCAACATTTGATTTCCCAAATACCTTCTTAAACATAGGAGAGGAAGCAAGGATAAGCCCAGTAGAATTATCTGCACGACTCATAACACAAAGCGAAGTCTTAAGCGGGTGTAAGCCTCTATCGACACACTCTACACTGGCGTAAAAAGATTTCATATCAATAAATGCAATATCACTTTTAGGTTCGAGACTATAATCAAACCAAGTCATACTCAGTCCTCTAAAGGCATAAAGTTTCCAACAATTTTCCCTATGATACGAGGATTCTCATCATAAGGCGCAAACTTATCTGAATAGTTCCGATTGAGTGAAACTAAACGAAGCCCATTTTCTTCACGATAAACTTTCTTGATATAGGTTTGACCATCCCAATCTATAGCATAGATAGCTCCATCATAATCAAATCCTGTTTGCTTAATAAGGGCTACAGAACCATTTTCATATGTCGGTTCCATCGAATTACCAAACACCCATGATGCAAAGTCATAATCAAATTGGTGATTAAAATAAACTGTATCATAATTACCATCATCAAAGTAAGCTGTTCCTGTACCAGCTGATAATTTTTCGTAGACCTTATAAGCAAAACGCTCAGGAATGTCTACAACCTTCGCATTCTGTTTGTTCAACAATTCTGTAGCATAATGAAGTGTCGCTTCTTGATTCTTTTCCGTTAGCTTGAGATAGGTTTCAACTATTTCATACTCTGATTCAAAATAGCGAGGGTCGACAGTTAAAATCTGGCTCAACTTACTTAGATTATTTTGATTAGGCTTTGTTTTACCTGATTCCCAATTAAAGTATGAGGCTCTACTGATTCCCAAACTGGATGCAAGTTGTGATTGCGATAACCCTTGACTTTCTCTTTTTTCTTTTAATTTTGTAGGTGAAAACATTTGTCCTCCTTTTTGTAAGTTTATTAACTAACAAAAGAATACCATAGCTTGTTGAAAAAATCAAGAGTTTAATAACCCACAAGTTCTAATGCCGAGAAACTATTTGAATTAAAAAAGATTGCTTATAAATCAACATTCCTGTCTTATTCACAGCAAGAGAAATAAATTATTTTATCTGTTTAGCTACCAAAAGGCTACCAATAAATTTTAATTCTATTTACTATGATTCCTAATGATATGTCCTGCTACCGACTTTCAAATAAATTAAAGAATGCTATCACTCATTTTTCGTTTATTCGACTTATTTTATACTACCTTTCTTTGATATAATATATACTTATTAAGTAATAGGTGGGATTTATGAGTTTTACAAAAAACAAGTAACAAATTTTCTAAATGATAAGATTCTCTTTAAATTCACTATTTCTAACTACTATATATAATTTCAACGAATTTGAAGACTTATTTACATTTGATGAACTTGATATAATTATACAAAACAACTATGATTATTGGAATTCAATTTATGATAAAGCTCTAACTGGTTTTAATTCTACTTGGAAAAGCTTAAACGATAAATTTAATAGATTAAAAAATTATATTTTCGAACTTAAAGAACTAAATATTGACAATATAAACAATCAAATTTATTACACCTTATCGACTAATCGTGAAACAAGAGAACAAGATAAGATAGTTTACATTCTATCAGTAAGCTCTCCTATTGACAAAGATACACATTTTTATAATATCTGAAGATTCGTTTCCTTCTATCTTGAACAATCTAAAAATAATCTTGATGATGCAATCAAGGCTTACGTATATCTCTCTAAAAACAAAGATTCTATCGGCTACTATTTTTCAAGTCCAAGGCTTTGTAATATTCAAGATTCGAGCCTAAATGTATCTGAGTTCCTCTACCTGCTCCGAAAACCATAGCTATCTCTCCCTTTCGAGTATTTGAAAGAATATCTATAGGATTACCATATTTAGAAAAACTTTTCTCTTAGTTAAATATTTCCGTAACTCAGGTGAAGCATTATTGAAAGCCACTTCTATATTACTTTTTGTCAAATCATGTATCATCTCATATTTATGATAATCTTGATATCCTCACTACGAATAAAGGAAGTCAATACTTGTTGCTGGGAGAGCTCGATAAAATTCAAAGCAAATTTCACTGCGTTGCTTATCTAATTTTATCATTATGGTTTG
>AQTU01000011.1:0-65806 GCA_000385835.1 Streptococcus mitis 13/39
GGCTCAGGCTGAAAAAGTCCCCCGGACTTTTTCACTCCCACAAATCTTTCTAATTTTTTCTTCTACTAGTATAACAAAAAAAGGGAAGAAGGCAAACTTCCCTGTTTAGTCATTTTCTTGGTTTTCTTCCCAGTCGTGATAGGCAGCGTAGAGTTGACTCTTATTCCACTGGTAAATCTTAGCGACTTCCTTGATAGCTTGATTTTTCTTCATGCCTTGCTGGATGCGTACTTGTATTTCTAAGAACAAGTCCTCCTCGTCTTTTTCCTCCACATCCTGACTGGCACCTTCAACGATGAGAAGGCATTCTCCCTTAAGTGGCGTTTCAGCTATGTTTTCTAATAACTCTGAAATGGTACCTCTTTGGTATTCTTCATAGATTTTGGTCAATTCTCTAACCAAGACCACCGAGCGGTCTCCATAAACTGCTAGCATATTTTCTAACGTATCTGCCACACGATGGGGCGATTCATAGAAAATCTGGGTTTCTTGATAGTCTTTTTTCGAGTCGAAAATTGCTTTTGCTGGCCTGATTTTCTCGGTAAAAAACCATAAAAGATATGTGGCTGTGGCGCTAAACCACTGGCAATCAAGGCAGAAATCCCTGCAGAGGCCCCTGGAACAGTCACAACAGCAATATCTTCCTCAATAGCAGCCTTAACCAAATCATGACCAGGGTCTGAGATGCTAGGCAGACCTGCATCAGAGACCTGAGCAATACTTTGCCCTGCTTTCAAGAAACCAATCAAATCAGGAATTTTTTCCTTGGCATTGTGCTCATGAAAACTAACCTGCTTAGTAGAAATGTCAAAATGCTTGAGCAATAGACCTGTATTGCGCGTGTCCTCAGCAGCAATCCAGTCCACTTCTTTCAAGGTCTGAACAGCTCGAAAGGTCATATCATCTAGATTGCCAATCGGCGTTGCTACTAGATACAGCTTGCCATAGGGAGACTGCCCCTTAAAACTTTTTTGAATCTGCATGCCTACTCCCTGTATAACAACTCGTCACAGAACATACATTCCTCGTCCTGCTCTCGACGTTGTCCATAAAAATCATTACATACGTGAAAACCATCTTTATAAATGCGACGGACACTTTCACGAACATGCTTAGCCTTGACAGGAGCGTCTGCTTCCACCTCACCCAAGCGTTCTCGCAACTTACTATTTTCCAAACGAAGAGCTGTATTTTCCTCTACCAGGCTCTTGAGATTTTTCTTGATGGCTTCCACATCGGCCAAGGTCACTAGTAACTGTTGGGAAAAATCATCTAGCGCGTCAAATAATTCTTTTTTGTCCATAAAACAGCCCTTTCCTTTCTTTATCATTCATTTTTGAGTTTATATTTCTTTCAAAGCCAAATATTCCATAGCATTTTGAAAGCTGACATTAGCCTGCCACATTTTTCTAGCTTCTAGCAAATCTTGTAAAATCACTCTTACTCTTGCTTGTAGGATATCTTGTCCACAGAGAACTTCAAGAATCCGTAAAACCTGGTCTTGTTTTTCCTTGTCATCTGCCAAGCTAGCTAGTTTGGCAACTTGCAAATAACTTTCTTTTTTCTTAGCTACTAACCAAGTCAGCAGGCGTTCACTTTCATCAACCAAGGTCCAAAAACTTGCCTGATTAGCCAACTTTTCTGCTTCAGCTCGCGATTGACTAAACTGGGCTAAAAGAGTTGCTTTTTTCTTAACCAGTCCCATTTGTTCTAAGAGCAAGATGAGCTTCTCTTCTTGTTTTTTAAAGTGAAAAATTTGCGTCCGACTGCGGATGGTTGGTAAGATCTTTTCCTCATCGCTGGTCAAGAAGAAAATATAAACCTCACTCTGGGGTTCTTCGATGACCTTGAGCAGAGAATTGGTTGCATTAGGATGCATTTTCTCAGCTTGCTCGATAATAAAGACCTGCTGCTGGCTTTCAATCCCTGCCTGGGAAAATTGTCCCACCAATTCCCGAATGCGTTCTGTCTTGATGACCTGATTGACTGGCTTAATCAAAGTGACATCGGGAAATTCTCCCTGTTCAATCAGCTTACAATTTCGGCATTTCTCACATGGTAAAACGCCTACCTTCTCTGCACAGAAGAGGCTCTTAGCCAAAAATTGCGCCATTTCCAAGCTTCCAAAGAAACCTGAAAAAAGATAGGCGTGATTGAGCTGGTCTTGTTCTAAGATACGGACAAAACGGTCAAACTGATCTGGCTGCCAGGCCTTTAGTTGATCTTGTTTCATTTAGCCAATCCCATTCTATCAAACAAGACAGACTCGGTAGTTTCCACAACTTGCTCCAAAGGAAAACTAGCATCAATCTTGACAATACGACTTCCTTCTTTGTCCAGAAGAGAAAGGTAACCTTGACGGACTTTTTTATGCAAGTCCAATCCTTCCAAGTCCAAACGATTGACCTCACGATTGCTATTAGCAGCAATGCGAGCCAGTCCCTCTTCCACCTCGATGTCAAAATAGAGTGTCAAATCGGGTTTGAGGCCATCTGTCGCAAACTGATTGAGCCAGTCAATGGCGTCAATATTCAAGCCACGACCAAATCCCTGATAGGCAACAGAACTATCGATGAAACGGTCCATAATGACCAACTTACCAGCTTCAAGGGCTGGAAGAACTTTTTCCACCAAATGCTGTCTGCGACTGGCAATATAAAGAAGTAACTCTGTCTTCGCATCCATCTGAGTATGACTTGGGTCCAAAATCACTTCCCGAATCTTCTCCCCAATCAAGACTCCGCCAGGTTCACGGGTCGTCAGCACCTCTACTCCTTTTTCCTCTAAAATTGGTAGCAGAGTCTCTAAAACACTGGTCTTTCCTGCTCCCTCTGGTCCCTCAAGAGAGACTAAAAATCCTTTTGACATGTCTAACTCATTTCTTTTTTACTACTTCTATTCTATCAAAAAATGGGGGTTTGTGGCAATCTTTTTTGTCTTCTCATTTCAACCACCATAAAAGAGGCAGATAAAACTACCTCTTATTTACCTAATTCTTGTGTTCGTTTGTAGGATTGATGAACTGCATCCATGACTGTTCCTCGAAAAGCATGCGCTTCTAAGCTTGCTACACCAGCGATAGTCGAACCTCCTGGGCTACAAACTTGGTCTTTCAAGACTCCAGGATGCTCTTGGCTTTCTAGGACCAATCGTCCAGCGCCGACAACTGTTTGAGCTGCCATTTTCAATGCTGTTTCTCGTGGTAATCCTGTCTGAACACCTGCATCTGCCAAGGCTTCGATAAAGAGATAGACAAAGGCCGGTCCACAACCTGCAAGACCTGTCGCCGCGTCGATTAATCCTTCTCCCAGTTCAACCAAGAGACCAGCCTTAGTTAAAAGCTGACAAAAGAGCTCACTGTCCTCAGCCCTGCAATTAGAAGACAAGGCATAACTAATCACTCCTTGTCCGATAGAAGCAGGGGTATTTGGCATCATACGAATAATTCGGTGTTGACTTGGGATAAGACTTACTAGTTTTTCTAAAGTCAATCCAGCTGCCATGGAAATCAAAAGAAGACTTTCTCTTTTTTCAAGGATGGTCTGGTATTGAGAAAGCAGTTCAGAAAACTGAGCAGGCTTCACTCCTAGAAAAATCACATCTGCTTCTGCAAAGATTTCGTCATTGCTGGAAGCCTGACCACCAAAGTTGGCGATGAAAGCATCCACCTTGGCTTGACTACGATTGGCAAGAAGAATGTCATCACACGTCTTGGCCTGTAAAACAGACTTGGCCAAGCTAGCACCCATATTCCCCAAACCGATAAATCCAATCTTCATCTCTTACTCCCTTATCTGTCCATCACCAGTGATCACATACTTGTAGCTGGTCAACTCTTTCAAGCCCATGGGACCACGCGCGTGCAGTTTCTGAGTTGAAATCCCCATTTCACACCCCAGTCCAAATTGTCCACCATCTGTGAAACGAGTTGAGGCATTGACATAAACCGCTGCAGAGTCCACTTGATCTGTAAAGTAAGCCGCAGCTCCAGCATTTTCCGTCACAATGGCATCCGAATGATGGGTACTGTGGGCTTCAATATGCGCGACCGCTTCTTCTAAACTGCTCACAACCTTAACTGCTAGGACATAGTCTAAAAACTCGGTGTCAAAGTCTTGGGCCTCAGCTGCTTGACCTGAAACAAACTGGCTTGCTTTGCTATCAAGTCGGAATTGAATTGGTTCCAACCCAGCTTCTTTACGTTCTGCAACTAGAACTTGCTCCAAGCGAGGAAGGAAGCTTGCTGCTTTGTCTTCATGAACAAGTAGAACCTCCATGGCATTGCAGACAGAAGGACGACTGGTTTTGGCATTGTTGATGATAGACAGAGCCTTGTCTTCATCTGCATCCTTATCCACATAGACATGGACAATCCCAGTCCCTGTCTCGATAACAGGTACGATAGCATTCTCAACCACCGCATTAATCAAGCCAGCTCCTCCACGAGGAATGAGAAGATCTAGATAACCTTTGGCCTTCATCATGGCATAGCTACTTTCTCGACTGGTATCTTCAACTAGTTGAATCACATCTGGGTGAATAGTCGTTGTCTCCAAACCCTTCTTCAGGGCTGTGACAATAGCATGGGCTGTTTGGTAGGCATCCTTACCACTACGAAGAACAACCGCATTCCCACTCTTGAGAGCCAAAGCAGCCGCATCAGACGTCACATTTGGTCGACTTTCATAGATAATACCGATGACCCCCATAGCTACACGTTTTTTGGTGATAACCAAACCATTTTCAAGCTGATTGGTTTCTAAAACTTCACCGATTGGATCTGGTAAAGCAACCACTTCACGAATCCCAGTTGCCATCGCTTCTATACGACTTGCATCCAAATAAAGACGATCCAGCATCACATCTGAGATTTTACCTTTGGCCGCTGCCATATCGAGGGCATTGGCTGCTAAAATCTCCTCAGTAGCTGCTAATAAGTGATCAGCCATGGCTAGCAAGGCTTGGTTTTTCACCTCTTCACTAGCTGTGTTGATCGATTTTTTAACAGCCTGTACCTGTTCAAATTGTTCTTGTGTACTTACCATAGTTTACCTCTAAAATTCTGTAAAGAGTAGTTGGATTTCAGGAGTAATGGAAATCCAGTCGTCACGATGAATCAAGACACCCTTGGCTTTTTGAGAACGCAACATATCCTCCAAAGCAGATGCTCCAAATTGCACGCGTCCTTTTCCAAGTGATTTTCCACTTTCCTTGTCAAATACTGTCACGATATCACCGTAAGAAAAGACTCCTTCTGCGTCAACAACACCAGATAAAAGGAGACTCTTTCCATGTTGAGAGAGAGCTTCTGCAGCCCCTTTATCAACCAAATAGAACCTTGACTCTGAGCATAAAAGGCCAGCCATTGTTTCTGGGTACGAAGTCCCTTCTCTTGAGCAACAAAGTAGGAACCATCCTCGGTCTCCTCTGCCGCCTCAATCATGGCATCTGACTTCAAGGATGAGCAGATATAAACAGGAACTCCTGATTCCGTCGCAATGGTGGCAGCTTTGATCTTAGTCAGCATGCCCCCAGTACCATTTGAAGAACCGGCTCCACCTGCCATATCAATAATCTCACGATTGATGGTCTCGATTCGTTCCAAGCGTTTGGCTGTTGGATCTGAATTAGGATTTCCAGTATAAAGACCGTCTACATCTGTCAAGAGAACCAATAGGTCTGCTTGAACCATGGCCGCTACTTGGGCACTTAGAGTGTCATTGTCCCCAACCTTGAGCTCATCAATAACGACACTGTCATTCTCATTGATAATAGGAATCGCCCCACGGTTGAGTAAAACCGACAAAGCCTGATGAGCATTTTTATAACGACGCTTATCCACAAAATCATCCTGGGTCAGCAAGATTTGTGCAGAAACGATTTGGCGCAAGAGAAGATTGGTCGTGTATTCTTCCAACAAAAGGCCTTGCCCTACCGCTGCTGAAGCCTGTTTATCAGCAATCTTAGTCGGACGCTTTTTAAATCCTAAGGCCCCAAAACCTGCAGCAATGGCACCCGACGACACCAAAATCAATTCATGACCAGCCTCGTGCAACATAGCCAACTGCTGGGTAATAGCCTTTACCTTACTACATGATAAACTTCCATCCTCATTTGTCAGAGAAGAAGTCCCCACCTTAAAGACAATCCGTTTGTATTTCATAGTCTCACTCCGATTCTTCATATTTATCCATTATAACATGAATGGCAGGAAATAGAAAAGAGTTGATAGGAAAAAGGTCGAGACAAGTCATCTCAACCTTTTATCAAATCTAATTCTTTCTCAATCTCTCCAAGATTTCCTTAAAAATCTCTGGGATATCTGCTGTAAATTCCAAGGTCTCACCTGTTCGTGGATGGGTAAATCCTAGCGTCTTGGCATGAAGAAATTGTCCATGTCCTTTCAAAGTCTTGCGAGGACCATAGACCTCATCCCCAGCGACTGGATGGCCAATATAAGCCATATGGACACGAATCTGATGAGTGCGACCTGTCTCTAGCTGCAACTCCACTAAGCTATAATCGCCAAAGCGTTCCAAGACGTGGAAACGGGTCACTGCAGGCTTCCCTTTAGCAGTCACAGCCTGTTTCTTACGATCTTTTTCACTCCGTCCAATCGGCGCTTCAATGACACCACGATCATTAGGCAGATTTCCATGAACAATCGCCCAATATTTGCGGAGAGACTTTTTATCCTTTAGTTCTTGGGCGAGTGCCAAGTGGGCCTCATCATTTTTAGCAATCATGAGAAGACCTGACGTATCCTTATCGATACGGTGAACAATTCCTGGACGCAGAACCCCATTGATACCCGACAAGTCCTTGATATGGTACATGAGGGCATTTACCAGAGTTCCACTAGTATGACCAGCACTCGGATGCACAACCATCCCCTGAGGCTTGTTAACGACGGCTACATCCTCATCTTGGTAGATGATTTCTAGCGGAAGATTCTCAGCCACATACTCTAAGACCTCAGGCTCTGGTACATGGTAAGTGATGATATCACCCTCTTGGACAGTGTATTTAGCTTTCTTGACTTGGCCATTGACCAAGACCTGACCTGATTTGATTTGTTCATTCGCGAGACTGCGTGATAATTCTGTCAAATCCGACAAAGCCTTATCTAAACGCAGGCCACCAGTTTCAATTTTAATTTCCATTTATTTCCTCTTTTAACATTGCAATCAATAAAATAATCACTCCAACAGTCAGATAGCTATCTGCCACATTGAAAATTGCAAAATTGATAAAGTCCACGTGAAACATATCCACAACAAAGCCCTGACTGACCCTGTCAATAAAATTTCCAAGACCACCTGCGATTATCAGGGTCAAACCCAAGACCATCCAGAGTGAATCCTCCATGTGCTTATGTAGATACCAAATGGCACCTACCACGACAACCAGAGTAATGACAGCAAATAACAACTGCTGATCTTGTAAGATAGAAAAGGCTGCCCCTCGATTTTGCAGATAGGTCAAGCTAACGAAATTGGGAATCCAAGAACGCACTTCACCCAGTGGAATCTGCTGGACGATATAGGATTTTACCAACTGATCCAGCCCAATCAAAAGCAGTACAATGACTGCCACTATTCCTCTTTTTTTCATGATTTCCTCTTTTGATCAAAATATTCTTGCATGACTTCTACGAAGAGAGTCCCAGCTTGACTGAGCTCCACTTCTTCACGTTTAACATAGACCATGTGATTATCCAGTTCATCCTTGAGACGAATAACTGTAATGCCATTGACACTATCACTATCTAAAAATCCAGAACCTGTTGCATAAGCATCCGTCCGCTCTAAAATACCATTCAGGGTAGCACGGTCTGTCACATTGAACATCTGTGAGCTAGCGCTGGTATCGACAAAGTTCTCTGAATAATAAAGGTACTCGTCTTTCTCTTGTGTAAAACGAACTGTCGGTAGATCTGCTAAATCCTCCATAACCAATTCCTCTTTCTGAGCCAAAGGATGCCCCTCGCGGAGATAAATGTGGGTATGGAAGGAAATCAATTCAATGACCTCCAGACCTAGCTTTTCAACCCGTTGCATAATACCTTTTTTATTTTGATTGTTGAGGTAGATAATCCCAATCTCACTATGCCCTTGCGCTACTTCATCTAAAATTTGAACAGTAGTTGATTCAAAAATACGAAAGTTCTTATAATCAGGATAGCGCTCTGAAAAGGCCGTAATGGTTGGTGGCAAGAAGTCATAGTGCTGACTAGCAATGGAAAATTCATCCTTTTCTTCCTCAGGATTGGCATACTGATTTTGAAAAATATCAAATCCTTTAACCAATTCTTGCGCTTTTTCATAAAATTCCATACCACGACGAGTCAAGAAAGTCCCTGAGCTGGTCCGACGGAAAATCTTAAAGCCCAACTCTTTTTCCAAATCACGAACAGAAATAGACAGACTCGGCTGACTAACATACATCTTTTCAGCAGCTTCACGAAAAGTACCGCTATTCGCAATAGCCACAACATAGCGTAATTGTTGAATGTTCATCTTCTACCCCCAACTTCTTTATCTTTTCATTATACCATATTTTAGAAGTTTTCCATCGAAGAAAAATAATGTCACTCATAAAATTCATCTACACTAAGAACGAAAAAATCATGGGTACCAAAACAAAAAAATAGGCTCCCCGAAAACTCGGAAAGCCTTATTTAATGCTATTTCTAGCTTCCTCGCCTTTACATTTCAAGGCTCGGGATAAAAAGGTTCACTGGACCTTTTTATTTAGCGATTGGGTAAACAGAAACTTGTTTTTTATCGCGTCCTTTACGTTCAAAGCGTACTACGCCTTCAACTTTAGCGAACAAAGTATCGTCTCCACCACGTCCAACGTTTACACCTGGGTAGATGTGTGTACCACGTTGACGGTAAAGGATTGATCCACCTGTTACAGTTTGTCCGTCAGCTGCTTTAGCTCCAAGACGTTTCGCTTGTGAATCACGTCCGTTTGATGTAGAACCTCCACCTTTTTTGTGGGCGAAAAGTTGCAAGTTGTTAAGAGTCATTTTTAACATAATGTTTTCCTCCGTGTTAGTTTTCTGTGATAACTCTGGTTTGGACGAACTCAGAAGAGTTCTCCGATAAGTTTGCCATACCCAAGAAAAATGATTCAAAGAATAACTGGGTCATTTCTCTCTGGTGTGAAGGAAGATCTTTTGGAATTTCAACCATCAGATAGCCACCTTCATCTTCGTTTAATTCTAGGATTGGTTCATAGCCTGCAAATTTTTCAATGGAATTGATAAAGTTAATGGCAAGCGTAGAAACCGATGCACACACGACATCTAAGCCGTATTCGCCACTCTCGGCGTGTCCAGTAATTTCCGCACTCCTCAGCTCGCCATCTTCGGCTCTCTCAAAGACTGCTTGTATCATGTGTTCTCCTTAAAATTAAGCGTTGATTGCGTTGATGACAACTTTTGTATATGGTTGACGGTGACCTTGTTTACGGTGGCTACCTTTTTTAGGTTTGTACTTGTAAGTAACAACTTTCTTTTGTTTTCCTTGTTTTTCAACAGTTCCAACTACAGTAGCTCCAGCAACAAGTGGAGTTCCGACAACAGTGTTTTCACCACCAACAAGAACAACTTCGTTAAAAGTAACTTCTTGACCAGCTTCAACGTTCAATTTTTCAACGTAAACTGCTTGACCAACTTCAACTTTAACTTGTTTTCCGCCAGTTTTGATAATTGCGTATGTGCTCATTATGCACCTCCTATGATTTTTATGGGTTTCCCCGAATTTTTTGTGAAGACTCGCCTAGCATCGTGGGACGAACCACTTAAACTTGAATAATCAAGCAACGATGTTCGTGCGGTTGCACAGGAACGTGCATAGTCAACTCTTCAAGTATAGCATATCTCCTATTTTCTTACAAGTAATAACACCTAAAATGAAGCTTTTTCTTTTACTTTTTTCTGCCATGAAGCAAAAAGCATGCTGAGGTAAAAAATGCTCATCATAATAGGAACACCAAGAATGGTCTTTTCATGATAAAAAATCGTCAAATAGGCTGAAAAGACAACACCAAGGACAAAACTACTAAGCAAGCTTACAAAGATAATCCCTTCACGTAAAAAAGGTGTGTGCTTGGTTCGGAAATAATCTCCAAAAGCTAGCATGGTCCGTTTGATATTCCCTGTCATAAAAGCGTTATTATAAGCAATACCCGACACTTCTCCAAAAGCAGTTGTCACCAGTCCCATACAGAAAGCCAAGGGCGGCACTAGATAGATATTATCTACAGTTTGCGGCACAAAACCAATAATGATTGATAAGATTGCCAAAGGAATCAATGACAGAATGGGCTTTTTCACAATTCTCAATTTTTCCTTATAAATCGTTAGTAAAAAGACCCCCATCATAAAAGCTAGCAAGGTCATTACTTTGGCACTAGCATCTGAAACATTGTGTTGAATGAGCCCCACTGATAGAAAGACGACATTCCCAGTTTGTCCAGCTACAAGAGTGTTCCCTCGCACAATAAAAGTATAAGCGTCTACATATCCGGCACAAAAAGTCAAAAAAAGCGCTAGCCTCTTAGACTGACGTGATATTTTTCTTATAGGTAATAACCTCATTTTCCCTCCCATTTCATTCACTCATCTCATTATTGTACCACTTTCTTTGGAAAAGACCTAGTAGCTTATTTGAAATTTTTTACCCTCTGTTGGATAGTCCCGTCTATCTATGTTATAATGAAAGAAGGATTTGAAATCGGAAAAGGAGTAACTATGCTTAAATTAGGTGTCATCGGAACAGGGACTATCAGCCACCACTTCATAGAAGCAGCCCATTCCAGTGGAGAGTACAAGCTGGTCGCAGTCTATTCTAGAAAACTAGAAACTGCGGCAACCTTTGCTTCTCGCTATCAGAATATCCAACTCTTTGATCAAGTAGAGGACTTCTTCAAGAGCTCCTTTGATGTGGTCTATATTGCTAGCCCAAACTCCTTGCATTTTGCTCAGGCAAAAGCTGCATTGTCTGCAGGTAAACATGTCATTCTTGAAAAGCCAGCTGTCACTCAGCCACAAGAATGGCTAGATTTGAGACATACAGCTGAGAAAAATCACTGTTTTATATTCGAAGCAGCTCGCAATTACCATGAAAAAGCTTTCACTATCATCAAAAACTTTTTAGCAGACAAACAAATTTTGGGAGCAGATTTCAACTATGCCAAGTATTCTTCCAAAATGCCTAACTTGTTGACTGGGGAGACACCAAATGTCTTTTCAGATCGTTTTGCTGGTGGAGCGCTTATGGATTTAGGGATTTATCCCCTCTACGCTGCCGTTCGTCTCTTTGGAAAGGCTCAGGACGCAACCTATCAGGGGCAACATCTTGACAATAGCATTGACCTAAATGGTGACGGAATCCTCTTCTACCCAGACTTTCAAGTTCACATCAAGGCTGGAAAAAACATCACTTCCAATCTCCCTTGCGAGATTTATACGACAGATGGTACCTTGACCCTCAACACCATCGAACATGTCAGCTCAGCTATTTTTACCGACCATCAAGGCAATCAAGTCCAACTCCCTATCCAACAGACTCCTCATACGATGACTGAGGAAGTCGCTGCATTTGCACACATGATCCAGCAACCAGATCTGAATCTCTACCAAATTTGGCTGGAAGATGCAAGTTCAGTTCATGAGCTACTATATACTATGCGCCAGACTGCTGGCATTAGATTTGAGGCAGAAAAATGAAAACCAAACTACCGACTGAATGGCAAGAACTGAGTGACCAACTCGATTTCCAAGAATTCACTCCCATTCAAACTCAACTATTTGAGCCCCTTCTTGCTGGAGAAAACCTCCTAGGAGTGAGCCCAACAGGAACTGGTAAGACCCTAGCTTACCTTCTACCAAGTCTTCTCAGACTACAAAAGAAAAAAGCCCAACAACTCTTGATTCTAGCACCAAATACTGAGCTTGCTGGACAGATTTTTGATGTATGTAAAACGTGGGCTGAAGCTATCTGCTTAACTACCCAACTCTTCTTATCAGGTTCGAGTCAAAAACGTCAAATTGAACGACTCAAAAAAGGACCAGAAATTCTGATTGGAACCCCTGGCCGTATCTTTGAACTGATTAAATTGAAAAAAATCAAGATGATGAATGTGGAAACCATCATCCTGGATGAATTCGACCAATTACTAGATGATTCTCAGATACACTTTGTCGAGAAAATTACTCACTACGCACCTCGTGACCACCAACTTGTCTATATGAGTGCGACAACCAAGTTTGACCAAAAGAAGATTGCGCCTAACACACGTACCATTGATCTCTCTGACCAAAAATTGGACAACATCCAGCACTTCTACATGCAGGTAGATCAACGTCACCGAGTGGATATGCTACGAAAACTGGCTCATGTAGAGGATTTCCGAGG
Organism: Streptococcus mitis 13/39; assembly: GCA_000385835.1. Taxonomy (GTDB): domain Bacteria; phylum Bacillota; class Bacilli; order Lactobacillales; family Streptococcaceae; genus Streptococcus; species Streptococcus mitis_AI. Next base: position 12,429 of record AQTU01000011.1, read on the forward strand.
TCTTGTCTTCTTTAACAGCCTATCAGACCTTGGAAGTGCAGAAGAAAAACTACAGTATCGGGATATCTTGGCTGTTTCCCTCGCTAGTGATGTCAATGTCAAATTTAGAAAAGTCATCTTAGAAAAGTTTAAAGATAAGCAACTAACCCTACTCCTTGCAACAGACCTTCTGGCACGTGGAATTGATATCGATAGCCTCGAATGTGTCGTAAACTTTGATATCCCAAGAGATATCGAAACTTACACTCATCGTGCCGGCCGTACTGGTCGTATGGGCAAGGAAGGTTATGTTATCACTCTCGTAGCCCATCCTGAAGAACTCAAAAAACTTAAGAAGTTTGCAAGTGTCCGTGAAATTGTCCTAAAAAATCAAGAACTCTATATCAAATAAGGTTAGCTCTCGCCAACCCCTGATTGAAGATAAAGTCCTTAGAGTACAAGTTTCTAAGGACTTTATCTTCAATCTGAGTCTGGGACAAAAATCTAGCCTTAAATATAAAAAGCGAACAAAACGAGTTATCTGACACTCAGAATTCTGTCTTGTTCGCTTTTTTGTCTAATCCATCGATTTTTAAAATTTATAATAAAGAATTCCTAAAATCAAAATCTTTTTGTCCCAGACTCTTTTGTATTACTAAAAATCAAAGAATTCCAAAGCCTGTTTGAAAAGCAATTCAGTATACTCTGGATCTTCTTGGGCAATTGTAACCTGATCTTGAATCATTTCCAAGTCATCCGTTATCATGCCGTCTGCACCCAAATGAACAGATTTATCAAAGGACTCTGAACTATTGATGGTCCACACGTACAATTTCTGATCGGTATTCCAAAGCTTGTTGACAAAATTTTCATCTAAAGTTGAATACTCCATGGTATAACCTGTAGCCTTGGTTCTTGGAAAGATACTGTTGTAAGGTAGGATGAAATAGACTGGAATTTGTGAATCGTAGGCTAAAACCTGGTCAATCACATGGTAGTCCAAAGATTGCATTTGGTGACCATTCTGCTTAATGATGGCTCCATATTTTTCCATAAAGCGTTTCATCATATCTGGACTATCTTTTCGACTGGTTTTAATCTCAATAAGGAGTTTTTGATGCAATTCATTGGCTTTATTGAGATAGTCATCAAAACTAGACACCTTGCTATGATAGCCATTTTCTGAAATATCGAGTTTGGTCAATTCCTCCAAGGTTAAATCCTGAGGTTTGGCATTAACTCCTGTCAAATTCTTGATATTGGCATCATGCATCATGACAAACTGGCCATCTTTTGTTTCCTGAACATCTGTCTCAACGAAATCTGGAGATAACTGAGCGGTTTTTTCTAGTGATTGGACTGTATTTTGCACACCATTCTTATTAGATACTCCCCTGTGAGAGATAATCAAAGGTTTATTGGCGACTGGAGCTTCTAAATAAACATATCCCTCAAGAGCGAAAAAGATAGCTGCACATCCCATCACTCCCCATCTCATCCAGTGGTCTTTCTTTCTCCTTGGTGTAATTTCTAATTCTTCTCCTGTTAAGAAGGAAACAAATTTAATGAGAAAGTAAGTCAAGGCCATATAGTGAAAATTCTTAATCAAGACAAAGTTGATAATTCCCAGTACAAGAGACTCCTTATGGGTCAAACCATCCATCAGCACCTGACTTGCCAAGATTGGAATCAATAAAAGAATGAAAAATAGATAGGTTTTGACGACAATCCAGAGCAAGTTCCAAATATAAAACCAGGAGTGCTTTCTTGTCTTTTCTAGACTATATCTGACCGCTTCTTTCACTGTTTTTTTCTCAAATAAAAGCTGAGGTAGGGCAAACATCAAACGTACTGAAATGTAAAATAGAAGTAAAGCCAGAATAGTAACCACTATACCTACTAGCCAATACTTGTCTTCTATATAATCAATGATAAAGTCCGGAATGACGATTTTATTGAGGTAGTAAATCTTTAAAATCTTTCGAATCAATGGAAAGAGCATCATGACATAAAAGAAGATAAAGGCTATCTTGGAAAGCGTCACTTGCTTCATAAACAAGAAACTTTGGCGAAAGACCTTACGACTGTACTCCAGCAAAGTTCTCTTTTCATGATAGAGTAGGTGCCGGGCTCCGATAAAGAGAAGTCCTATCTGGTAATAGGCAATCAGTAAATTAACGATTACCAGAATAAATAAAGCAAGACTAACAAATGGCGAACCCGTTATAATGGCAAAAATATTGTTGTAGGATAGAAAGAGATAACCAGTCTGACGGAGCAAAAGTCCAGCAATCCAAGAATTTGATGGTAACCAGACAAACTCAATCATCATGAAAGTCAAGAAAAAGAGAAAGAGTATTTTATCTAGATTAAAGTATATCTGCTTAAAACCTAGATTTTTAGGTTTTTCAGGTTTCATAGGCACTCCTAATCAAATAATTGAGACAAGTCTAAGCCTCCAAAAGGATTGTTCGATAGGCCACTTTCTGCCCCTAACAATTCTCTAGCTTGATCCGACTCTAGAAAGGACTCGTAAACACGCGCCGTCATTCGAGCATCCTCTAAGCTATTATGAGACTGACCTTGAAATCCAAGAAATGAGGCAACAGTTTGCAATTTGAGATTGGCAATACCGTGTAAATCCGAACTCCGACGTTCAAAGGCTTCATCATACAAGTCCACCTTATACTGCAGGCTGTAGTCTAAACCATGATCCGCTAAAATAGGTAGATCACTTTTAGCAGCATTGTAGCCTACCATAGGTAAAGAACCCACAAACTCTTGGAAAACTTTTATAACTTTCTCCACTGGAGGGGCATCTTTTAAGGTCTCAGCTGTAATCCCAGTCAAACCATTGATAAAACTCTTTAGAGGCACACTAGTATGGACATATGAATCATAGGCAGCGATTTCCTGACCATCTCTAAAACGCACTGCCGATACTTGAATCAAGTATGTTTGCCCTTCATGCTGATTAAATTCTAAATCGAAAGCAATGTAATCTTCTAATCGTTCCATTCTATACCTCTCCTATACTGTTATTTTATACTCTTCGAAAATCTCTTCAAACCGCGTCAGCTTCGCCTTGCCGTAGATATATGTAACTGACTTCGTCAGTCTTATCTACAACCTCAAAGCAGTGCTTTGAGCAGCCTGCGGCTAGTTTCCTAGTTTGCTCTTTGATTTTCATTGAGTATTAATTGAGCAACTATACTATTTAGAAACAAAAGAAGCCATCAGGTTAGCATTTAACCTAAACAGCTCCTTGATTATCCTCCAAATAAACGAGCAAAAAAGCCTTTCTTAGTTGATTGGACTTCTTCTTTTGCTTGGTCCAGCTCTAGCTTAAGATTTTCTTGATCCTTCATGGCTTGAAGGGTCAATTGTTGTTGCTGATCGAGTTGTTTGTCTTTCTCAGCAATCTGACGGTCTTTGATACGCATCTGCTCGTCTTTTTCTGATAACTGACGATCCTTGGCTTTTAATTGTTCATAAAGACGAAGAATTTCTGCATTTTTCTCATCAACCAGAATCTCCATCAGTTCACGTTGCTTGACATCTTCACTGACAGGCTCATCTTCAAAAATCGTTTTTTTATAGATTTCTTCTAGCTTAATCAAGCCACTTCTGGTAACGACTGTTACCCCTTTGTCATTTTTATCTGTGTCTTCTTCTGGTAATTCTTTGACACGGTTATTGATTGCTTGGCGAGATAATCCTAAGACCTCTGCAATCTCACTGACGGTCATTTCAATACTCATAATATCCTCTGAAACGTTTTCTAGCTTTTCTTTACTTAAATCTTATCATAAGCTAGAAAAACTGTCAAATTTCCGCTTAATCTAAAGCCTTCAAAAAGGCTAACAAGACTTGGGCAGAGCGACGTCCAGCTTCGATAATAAACTCATCAAAAGAGATGTTTGCTTCATGGTTGGCATTATCACTCATAGCTCGGATGACTAAGACTGGAAGCTCAAGAGCATGCGCTGCCTGAGCAATAGCTGCCCCCTCCATCTCAACAGCTAAAACTTCTGGGAAATGGGACTTAATCGCTTCTATCTTGTCATTTCCAGCAACAAAACTATCTCCTGTAGCAATCAAACCAAGATGCCAGTTCTGGTCCAATTGAGATAAACTCTCTTGGATTTGAGCAATAAAAGTTTTATCTGATTCGAAATAAAGCGGTTGTTGTGCCATTTGTCCATAAGCATAGCCAAAAGCTGTAACATCCACATCATGATAGGCTAATTTGTCAGCAATCACAACATCCCCAACAGCAATACCTTCTGCTACCGCCCCAGCTGATCCCGTGTTAATCAAAGCATCCACTTGGAAATGATCAGCCAAAATCGCCACACTCATAGCAGACATGACCTTACCAATTCCACTTTCTACAAGAACGACTTCATGCGAGGCAATGGTTCCTGTGTGATAGGTATTGCCTAAAACAACTTGCTCCTGGGCATTGTCTAAATGCTGGACCAGATAAGCCAGTTCTTCTGGCATAGCCGCAATAATTCCTATTTTCATTTCAATTCCTTTTCTATTACAAAAGTTTCATTGCTAAGACAAGCAAAATCAAGAGAAAGATGACAGCGAATAAGATTTTATTCAACTTAGAATTGAAGACATTTCTCTTGGTATTTTCAATGCGACGGCTTTTATGAATAGATGGTTCGACCTGAATCTTCAAGGTTTCCTGGCTAAAACCATGATCCTTAGGATTTGCATAACCAAAACGGGAAGAAGAGGTTGGTAAAATTTTTGTCTCCTCATCATCAAGTAAAGGAGGACCTGAAATTTTTTCGCCTCTATTAGCCCTTTCAATCATTTCATCCGTTAATAAAGGTTTACCCATACTGACCTCCTCTATTTTTTGTTCAATTCCCAATACTGAACAGCCATAATTGTCTTCGCGTCACAGATATGACCTGATTGGATTAATTTCTTGGCTTCTTCTAAGCTCACTTCAAGAACTTCCAAGGTCTCATCCTCATCCTGCGGACGCGGATTTTCCACTTTTTTCAAATCGCTTGCTCGGTATAGTTTTAACTTTTCATTACAAAAGCCAATGGCTGAATAAAAGTCGTACAAGAGTTCTAACTTCCCTGTATAGGCTGTTTCTTCCTCTAATTCACGCAGGGCTGCTGCTATAGGGTCTGTGTTTTCTCCTACTTCCAACTTTCCGGCTGGAATTTCGTAAGAGACAGCTCGATGGCTTTGCGGTACTGCTTGACCAAGATGAGTTTTTGTTCATCCGTTACAGCTAAAACACAGACAGCCCCATTGTGGAAAATCAAATCCCGTTGGGCAACTCCTTTGCCTTCTGGTAATTCAACCTGATCTTGGACCAGTTTAAATATTGGTCCTTGATAGATTTCTTTTCGGCTAAGCGTTTTTTCTTCAAATTCCATGATAAGCTCCTACTGATTCTTAGGATGGTGAGGAAGGCGAGTTGCATATTCGTCTTTATTGACCTGACGTCCACGACCAATAGCAATAGCATCCGCTGGAACGTCTTTGGTAATAGTTGAACCCGCACCAACGAGGGAATTATCACCAAGTTCTACTGGCGCAATAATGGTTGAATTTGAACCAACAAAGACATTGTTGCCGATGACTGTCTTGTATTTGTTTTTGCCATCATAGTTGACTGTAATGGTTCCTGCACCGAAATTAACCTTGCTACCCACTTCACAGTTTCCGATATAAGTCAAATGACCAGCCTTGGTATTTTCACCGATTGAAGAACCTTTCACCTCAACAAAGTTACCGATATGAACTTGGGCACCTAGACTTGAACCTGGACGAATGTGGGCATACGGACCGACAGTTACGCCGTCTGCAACACTGCTTTCCTCAATCATAGAATTGGTAATGACAGCTCCTGCTCCGATAGTGCTATCCACTACATAAGTTCCATTTGTCAAAACAGTCTCAGCACCAATTCTCGTTTGCCCCTTCAAGGTAACATTGGCTTCGATTTGAACTTCAGGAGCAATCTCAACATCAATATCGATATAAGTTGCTTCTGGGTTGACAAAGCTAACACCATTGACCATGTGCTGATGATTGATGCGACGACGCATAACCGACTCAGCAGTCGCAAGAGCCACGCGGTCATTTACCCCAAGACTTTCATCAAAATCTTTCAAAGTATAAGCACCAACTTTTTCACCAGCTTCACGGAAAATACCAATGACATCTGTAATATAGTATTCGCCTTGAGCATTGTTAGTATTGATATTTTTCAAAGCCTCAAACAAACGCTCGTTGTCAAAAACGTAAGTTCCAGTGTTGATTTCCTTGATTTGCTTTTCAAAATCTGTAGCATCCTTCTGCTCAACAATGCGAAGAACTTCAGCATTGTCATTACGCACAATTCGTCCATAGCCAAAAGGATTATCTGTTTCAGCAGTCAAGATAGTGGCCACATTTTTATGATTGATGTGGAAATCAATCAAGTTTTTCAAGCTTTCACCTGTGATTAAAGGAGTATCTCCTGCAATGACTAAGGTGTGACCAGACAAACCTTCTAAGATAGGCTCTGTCATCATAACTGCATGACCGGTACCTAACTGTTCAGATTGAGTCACAAATTCTGTCTGTCCAGCCAAGACCTGCTCAACTAATTCCGCCTTGTGTCCTACAACTGTGACTGTCTTTTCAGGTTGGATAGCTCCTACACTACGGAAAACATGTTCCAACATAGAAATACCCGCAACCTTGTGCAAAACTTTTGGCAAATCAGACTTCATGCGAGTCCCTTTACCCGCTGCTAAAATAATGGCATAATTTGACATAATCTTCTCTTTTCTCTAGAAATTCCCTTTTATTATACCATATTTCAAATCATTCCGCGCTCTTGAATGAAAAAATGCTCTAAAGTCTTTTCTTAACCCATTTTTTGAGTATTTTTTTTGATTTTTTTTCATTTTTAAGGTAAAATTACAAGGTATGAGAAAGAAAATTAATCCGCTTATTTTATTTGTTTTTTTTGGAATTATGATTTTCATTTTAATCCTAAATCGCCCTCGTTTTGAGGACCATCCTGTAAAAACAAAGTCAAATATCGCGCAAGTAGAAACACAAGCACTACATAATATAGATAAACCAGTAATTGATGTTTCTGGTTGGCAACGACCTGAAGAAATTAATTACGATACTCTTTCCCAAAACATTTCTGGAGCCATCGTTCGTGTTCATAGTGGTGCTCAAACGTCCAAAGAAAATGATGCTTCTTTTGTTAATGGGGTAGATAAAGCCTTTAAAAACCATATTACCGAGTTTCAAAAACGAAATGTCCCAGTAGGTGTCTACGCTTATGTGGCAGGTAAAAGTATCCAAGAAATGGAAAAAGCTGCTGAAAGTTTTTATAATTCCGCATCGCCATACAGCCCTAGCTACTATTGGCTAGATGTGGAAGAAAAAACCATGTCCAATATGAACGAAGGTGTTGAAGCCTTTCGTGCAAAACTAGAATCACTAGGTGCTAAAAATATCGGAATCTACGTCGGAGTCTACTTCATGGAAGAACACAGTATTGATACTGACAAGTTTACGTCTGTTTGGATTCCTTCCTATGGTTCTGACTCAGGATTTTACGAGGCAACTCCTAAGACTGACTTAGATTACGATATTCACCAATACACTTCTAAAGGGAAAATTGCTGGCTTTGACCACGATTTGGATATCAACGTCATCTCTTCCTTAAAAAATAAAGAAGAAACCTTTAGAAAACTCTTTTTAAAACCTTAAAAGCATTTGTTTATCATTTGCTTTTTCTTTTTGTGTTTGATTGTGATACAATATAGTAAGGATTTTTTGAAATAGAAATAGTTGGAGGAACAATATGCTCTCATGGTTAGCACGTGTTATTAAAGGGATTGTCATTGCTCTTGGATTTATTCTACCGGGAATTTCCGGAGGGGTTCTAGCAGCAATCTTAGGAATCTATGAACGAATGATTGGCTTTCTGGCCCATCCCTTTAAAGACTTTAAAGAAAATGTTTTGTACTTTATTCCCGTTGCCATCGGTATGCTTCTGGGAATCGGCTTATTTTCCTACCCGATTGAATACCTGCTTGAAAATTATCAGGTCTTTGTCTTATGGAGCTTTGCGGGTGCCATCATTGGTACAGTTCCTAGCCTCCTCAAGGAATCAACTCGAGAATCTGACCGAGACAAGATTGATTTAGCTTGGTTCTGGACAACCTTTATCATTTCTGGATTAGGACTCTATGCCTTAAATTTTGTCGTTGGAACCTTAAGTGCCAGCTTTCTTAATTTCGTTCTAGCAGGTGCACTGCTGGCTCTTGGCGTATTGGTTCCTGGCCTCAGTCCATCAAATCTACTTTTGATTTTGGGTCTCTATGCTCCTATGTTGACTGGTTTTAAAACCTTTGACCTCTTGGGAACCTTCTTCCCGATTGGAATCGGGGCAGGTGCAACTCTCATCATTTTTTCAAAATTGATGGATTATGCCTTAAACAACTATCACTCACGCGTCTATCATTTCATCATCGGTATCGTCCTATCAAGTACCCTTTTGATTTTGATTCCAAATTCAGGAAACGCTGAGAGTATCCAATACACAGGCCTTTCACTTGTTGGGTATGTTATCATCGCCTTCTTCTTTGCGTTGGGAATTTGGCTTGGTATTTGGATGAGTCAATTGGAGGATAAATATAAATAATGGCAAAAAAAGTTAAAATCAAAAAAACATTGGTGGAACAAATCCTGTCTAAAGCAGGTATCCCACATCAAGGGATTCAAATCAATGCCCTGGAAGGAGATCTTCCTCAAGGTTATGAAAAAGATCAGATTTTCAAAACCTTGGCGCTTTTGGGAGATAAAACCGGACCAATTATCGGAATTGTCCCTATCACTCAACACTTGTCGGAAAAGAAACTAGCCAAAATTTCTGGCAATAAAAAAGTGAGCATGATTCCACAAAAAGACTTGGAAAAAACAACAGGTTATATTCATGGAGCCAATAATCCTGTCGGAATTCGTCAGAAACACAATTACCCCATTTTTATCGATAAGATTGCTCTAGACTTGGATCAAATGATTGTCTCTGCTGGAGAAGTTGGTCACAGCATTATCGTCGCGCCACAAGACTTGGCCAGCTTTGTAAAGGCCGACTTTGCAGATATATTGGAGGACAGCAAGTAATGAAACTCTACTTTGTCCGCCACGGTCGTACAGTCTGGAACCAAGAAGGACGCTTTCAAGGTGCTAGTGGAGATTCTCCCCTTCTTCCTGAATCCATTGAAACCCTAAAACGACTAGGCCAGTATCTCAAGGAAATTCCTTTTGATCAGATCTATTCAAGTGATTTACCTCGAGCGGTCAAATCTGCTGAAATTATCCAAAGTCAACTCCAGACCCCCTGTCCTTTAGAAAGTGTTCCTAATCTCCGGGAATGGCAGCTGGGTAAATTAGAAGGTTTGAAAATCGCGACCTTGGAAGCTATTTATCCGCAACAAATCAAAGCTTTCCGTTCTAATCTGGCTCAATTTGACACTCAAATGTTTGGAGCAGAGTCACTTTACAGTACAACTCAACGCACCATCCAATTTATCAAATCATTAAAAGATAGTCCTGCTGAGCGTATTTTAATCGTCGGTCACGGCGCCAATCTTACTGCCAGTCTTCGTACTCTTCTAGGTTATAAAGAGCCACTTCTTCGTAAAGATGGAGGTCTAGCAAATGCCAGCCTGACAATTCTAGAAACCCATGATTTTGAAACATTTACTCTCGATACGTGGAATGATACTTCCTATCAATAACAGAACTTGATTTTAGCGTCAAGTTCTTTTTAGTTTTGAAAGATTATTCGTGAATTTCTTGCTTATTTATGATAAAATGGGAGTATCGCAAAAAATGACTCATCGTATTCAATTTTGAGTAAAACTAGGAGGATCCCATGTCAACAGAACATATGGAAGAACTAAATGACCAGCAGATCGTTCGCCGTGAAAAAATGGCTACGCTCCGTGAACAAGGAATCGATCCCTTTGGAAAACGCTTTGAACGTACTGCAAATTCACAAGAATTAAAAGATAAATATGCTGACCTCGATAAAGAACAATTACACGATAAAAATGAAACAGCTACTATCGCAGGACGCTTGGTAACCAAACGTGGTAAAGGTAAAGTTGGTTTTGCTCACCTTCAAGACCGTGAAGGTCAAATCCAAATCTACGTTCGTAAGGATGCTGTCGGTGAAGAAAACTACGAAATCTTCAAAAAAGCGGACCTTGGTGACTTCCTTGGTGTCGAAGGCGAAGTCATGCGTACAGATATGGGAGAACTCTCTATCAAAGCTACTCACATCACTCACTTGTCTAAGGCACTTCGCCCACTTCCTGAGAAATTCCACGGTTTGACAGACGTTGAAACAATTTACCGTAAACGTTACCTTGACTTGATTTCTAACCGTGAAAGTTTTGAGCGTTTTGTCACTCGTTCAAAAATCATTTCTGAAATCCGTCGTTACCTTGATCAAAAAGGTTTCCTTGAAGTGGAAACACCTGTTCTTCACAATGAAGCTGGTGGTGCTGCTGCCCGTCCATTCATCACCCACCACAATGCTCAAAACATTGACATGGTGCTTCGTATCGCGACTGAACTTCACTTGAAACGCCTTATCGTCGGTGGTATGGAACGCGTCTATGAAATCGGACGTATCTTCCGTAACGAGGGAATGGATGCTACTCATAACCCTGAGTTTACTTCTATCGAAGTTTACCAAGCTTATGCAGACTTCCAAGACATCATGGACTTGACTGAAGGCATTATCCAACACGCTGCTAAAGCTGTCAAAGGCGATGGCCCAGTTAACTATCAAGGTACTGAAATCAAAATCAATGAACCATTTAAACGTGTTCACATGGTTGATGCTATCAAGGAAATTACTGGTGTCGATTTCTGGCAAGACATGACTTTCGAGGAAGCCAAAGCTATCGCTGCTGAGAAGAAAGTTCCAGTTGAGAAACACTACACTGAAGTTGGTCACATTATCAATGCCTTCTTTGAAGAGTTTGTTGAAGAAACTTTGATCCAACCAACCTTTGTTTATGGACATCCAGTAGCTGTATCTCCACTGGCTAAGAAAAATCCTGAAGACGAACGCTTTACTGACCGTTTCGAACTCTTTATCATGACTAAGGAGTACGGTAATGCCTTTACTGAGTTGAACGACCCAATCGACCAACTTAGCCGTTTTGAAGCCCAAGCTAAAGCTAAAGAACTTGGTGATGACGAAGCAACAGGTATCGACTACGACTACATTGAAGCCCTTGAATATGGTATGCCTCCAACAGGTGGTTTAGGAATCGGTATCGACCGTCTCTGCATGCTCCTCACTGACACAACCACTATCCGTGACGTATTGCTCTTCCCAACAATGAAATAAGCTCTTATCCTCTGACTCTTGTCAGGGGATTTTTCGATACAAAAAGAGACTGAGGAAAAACTCAATCTCTACTTTTCACTTCTTTTGTTGCCACATCTTCTCCAAACCATTTTTGGCTGATTTCCTGGAACTTTCCTTCTTGGTATAGTTCGATAAAGGCCTGGTTTAATGCTGTTAATAATCTTTTATCAGCTGGTCTAACTCCGACCGCAAAGGATTCACTCTCAAATCCTGCTGAAAAGACATTATAGTCATTTAATATTCCTTCAGACTGAAGATAATAATTGGCATACACTCGGTCAATCAACAAGGCATCAATACGGTCATTTTTCAAATCAATCAAGGCCTCATTAAAACTCTGGTATTGATTGGCCTTCTGGTCTTTAACACGATTTTTCAGTAAGTCTGGCTGAGCTTCAAAGTCTAAATAACCAGAGGAACCTGCTTGAGCTCCCAAGGTCTTATCCTTCATATCCTCTACTGAACGAATTTGCTTGCTTTTCTTCGTAACTAGTACTTGCTGATTTTCCATATAAGGAATACTAAAGGCAACTTTTTCTCGGCGTTCATCAGTCGCAGAATAGCCATTCCAAATGGCATCTATGGTTCCATTTTGCAGTTCTGTCTCCTTCATATCCCAGTCGATTGGCTGAAATTGAACCTTAAAACCTAATTTTTCAGAGACAGCCTCTGCTAAATCAATATCAAATCCTGTATATTGACCATTCTTTTCTTCAAATCCCATAGGTACGAAGGTATTATCAAAACCAATGGTTATACTCCCCTGCTCTTGATACTTATCCCAGTTATCCTGCTTTGGATCACTAGCCTTCTGAGTACAGGCTGTTAAGAAGAGAGTCAGGAACGAAACCAACACCAAGACAATTTTCTTATTAGTCATCGGCACCTCCTACTTGGGCTCAACCTTGAGAATCTGATCTGCAATATTTTCAGCGAATTGTAAATCGTGGGTAACCACAATCTGGGTCATGCCAAGTTCCCTATTTTGCAAGATTAGTTTTTCCACTTCCAAGCGTAATTCAGGATCTAGGGCAGAAGTTGGTTCATCGTAACCTATGATTTCTGGGTCAATCATCATAGCACGCGCCAAGGCCACCCTTTGCTTTTGCCCACCTGATAGTGAGAAGGGATAAGCATCTGCATGTCCTGCCAGTCCTAATTGTTCCAAAAGACCTCGCGCCTTCTGCTCAGCCTCATCCTGCTTCATTCCCATGGTTTTTACGGGCGATAAGGTCAAATTGTCTAGAACTGATAAATGAGGGAACAGTTGAAAATCTTGGAATACAAATCCCAGTAGATTGCGCTTCTCCAGTTCATCCAATTCTAAAGGTTCTCCATTATAAAATATTTGCCCTGAATCAATGGTTTCAAGACCCGCAAGCATGCGTAAGAGAGTCGTCTTACCTCCACCCGAAGGCCCAACGATAGCTAGGATTTGCTTTTCAGGAATTTTTAGACTGAAATTAGACAAAATTTGCTTTTCACCAAAGCCTTTATTGATATTTCGTAATTCTAACATGGCAGCCTCCTATCTATAGTAACTGTATTTCTTCTCAACTTTTTTGGCAAGAATGGTCACAATACCAATCAAAATCAAGTAAATGGCTCCTGCAAAGAACATTGGAACCAGACTAGCATCACGGTTGGCAGCCGTTCGACTAGCCAAGATAAGGTCTGAAATACCTAGAGCATAGACCAAAGAAGTATCCTTGACCAAACTCATGACTTCGTTAAATACGCTAGGAAGAACAATCTTGGTCACTTGGGGCAAGATAATATAACGAACTGTGGCAAAGGGACTAAACTTCAAGACCTTGGCAGCCTCATATTGACCTTTAGGAATGGTATCAATCCCTCCACGAAAGATTTCAGCAAAGTAAGCCGCATAATTTAGAACAAAGGCAATAATAGCCGCAGGAAGGCGATCCAAACGAATCCCAATACTCGGGAGCACATAATAGATAAAGATCAATTGTAAGAGCAAGGGTGTGCCCCGCATGATCCAAATATAAATGTTAATCAGATGATGGAGGAGCTTCCAATGGACTTGCAAAGCAAAGGCAATCAAAACGCCCAAGGGAATAGAAAAAATCAAGACCAGTGCAAAAACCTGCAAAGTCATGCTTGCACCGCTCAATAAACTCGGTAATATCTCAAACAAATAAGACATACTGCACCTCCTAAAAATAATTGTTCCTATTATAGCATAAATAAACAAAATAACCAAGAATTTTTGTAAAAAAATTCTCTTTAAAAAAGAAAAACTATATCTATCAAAAAAAGAAAGGACGAAATGTGTCCTTTCTCTATATTAGCTTTCCTTTAACTAAAGAGACATAAAATCATCCATTGCCAGTCTCATAAAAAACCAGATAAACAAACCAAGAATTAGATAGGCGTAGAGTGGCAGGGAAGCAAAGATAAAAGGTGAAAGTAAAATCATACCTAAGGTGTCTCCAAAATTTGTACAAATACAATATAATCCAAAAGAAAGATAAAGGATAAAGATGATAAACCAAAACCAAAATCGTTTGCGTACTTTTTCTTTTCGAAACATTTCTTCCACCTCCCCTTCTATAGCTCTATTATATTACTAAGACTTTTATTTGTAAAAGTACTATCAAAAAGAAGGGACTATTTATTTTTTTATATCGTTGCAAATTACGATAAGCTAATTCTACGCAAACAAATAAAGATAATCTCTCAACTGATATCAAAAATAACAGAAAGAATGGTGAATAAATTACCAACATAATAAAAGTTGCAAAGATTTCTTACATATCATGATTAAAAATATAAATAATCGTGTAGATATAGAGTGCTAAGGCAGAAATAGCCACACCTAATTAAATATGTGCCCAAATCAATCCTTTTTCTCCCCAGCTCACTATAGAGCCTCTCTATTCCTTTACCAATCGTTTCTGATCGTCCTTATTGTGGCTTTGTTGATATAAAATCGAGTTTATTTAAAATTCTCTCATCAACTCTCACTGGTATAACAAATTGCTTATCCTTATAGCTCCCATCTTTTTAAAATTATTATACTCTCTTATAGCTACATTGACAAGTTAAAGTTCAAAATCAGCTAGATCGATTAGTTCTTCTTTATCACTCTTTCCCATCATTACCAGACCTCAATTATCCCCTTTCATGAACTCACGAATACTCACACCAGAAGCCCCACTGTAACTTGCCTGATAAAACTATAAAAACGTTTGAAAATTTGCTCAAGTGCCATCACTTCCTTTTTAGCTCTACATTACCTACTAATTGAGCATAAAATTCTGTAAAGATAGACATAATTTTTGCCAAATCTGTTTATTTCAGTAAATCATTAATACTTACATCATTTCAGAGATTAGCAATAAATTCCAACTGCTTTTCAATTTTTTTACTTCTATAATCTCGTTTTCTACTGTATCCATTAAAATTAAGAAATCACGATAATATAAAGATAAAAGGATCGCTTGCTCTCTCTTCTTATCCCATATCTGTCATATTCAGTCGACATTTGAATTTCTTCAACTTTTCAGCATTATATCCATATACAACAGTAGCATAATGGCCATTTATTGCAGTATCTAAGCTATATATTAAAGTAAATTTCACTTTTTTAGAAGAGTGGTGGACTTTTTACCAAAAAAAATCTAAGGGAGCTATATCAGCTCTCTTACTAGTAGCATGAATGATTTTAAATAGGCATTTGAGCTTTATATCGATATAAAATACATTCAACGCTTTCTAATCAAACTTGATCTTTCAAAGTCAAAATCAGAGTAATCTAAATTAATCTTAAACCTGTCTCTTGCTTACACAGTGAACCTTGAGTATATCGAATATAATTCTGCATGACGAGCGGAACTGCCAAAAATCGTAAAAGCTATTGAAGATTTAAATCTGAAAACAAATACACAACTTGAAGAATCCATTGATAGGCACCTCACCTACCACATCTTTAGACGTACTCTCGTAAGCAGAATAGCGTAACTCTAAAAGCAATTATGACAAGAGTAGGTCGTTCTGATTCTAGGACAATAAACAAAATCTACACACGTTACAAAGAAGATGAATGACAATATCCTCAATTTGCTAGATAATTTATAGTTTTGCCCCTTTTTTGCCCCCTGTACATAAAAAAAGCCTGTCACACAAGCTCAAATGCTTGATATGATAGGCTTTTTAAAGGTTGATTATTTAACAGCGTCTTTAAGAGCTTTACCAGCTTTGAATGCTGGAACTTTAGAAGCTGCAATCTTGATTTCTTTACCAGTTTGTGGGTTGCGACCTTTACGTGCAGCACGCTCACGAACTTCAAAGTTACCAAAACCGATCAATTGAACTTTTTCACCAGCTGCAAGGTACTCAGTTACTGCTGCGAATACAGCTTCAACTGCTGCTGCTGAGTCTTTCTTAGTCAATTCTGTAGCTTCTGCTACTTTAGCGATCAAATCTTGTTTGTTTGCCATGTTAATGATTCCTCCAAAATAATTTCTAATTAACAAATATAATCATATCCTAAAATCCCTTTTTGGTCAAGTTAAAAACGCTATTTCTTCCCATTTTATTTATTTTTTAGGAGTGGTAACGTACTAAAATAGCCCAAGCGTTCTCACCCGTGTGAGTTTGAATAATAGATCCCGTTTCCAAAACAGAAATTGGTTTTTCAACATAAGCTTGTAAGCTTTCTTTCATCTCTTTGGCCCAATCAGCACTACCAGAATATGAAATTCCAATCTCTGCTACAGAACGTTCAGAGAGCGATGAGATCAACTCATCTAACCATTTTTTAAAAGTCTTAGCTCCACGACCTTTAACCATTGGCTGCAATTCATGGTCCTTCATCTGCATAACAACACGTATATTGAGAAGTGAGCTCAACAATCCAGTTACACGGCCAATTCGTCCACCTTTAACAAGATTTTCCAAAGTCGAAACGCCAATATAGAGTTCTGTGTGGTTTTTAACCTCTTCTATGCGAGTTAAAATTTCCTCCATATCTTTGCCTTCTTGTGCTAACTTCGCAGCCTCAACAACTTGGAATTTCAGGGCTTGGTCAGTGAAGGAACTATCAATAACTGTCACATCGGCAGTAGATAAGCTAGCACCTTGACGTGCCGCTTCTACAGTACCAGAAAGGGCATGAGACATATGAATAGCAAGAATTTGGCTACCATCCTTGCATAGGTCTTCAAAAACTTCAGCAAAGACACCTACAGGTGGCTGACTTGTTTTCGGAAGATTCTTACTTGCTTGCATCAACTGAAGAAATTTACCTTCTTCTTTCAAATCCGCATCAGAATAAACAACATTATCAATCATTACAGATAAAGGAACAACAGTGATATCTAATTGTTTTACTAGTTCAGGTTCAATAGTAACAGATGAATCGGTTACAATTTTAATTTTTGTCATAGTATCAATCTTTCTATTTTAGGATTCAGATTGGTTTTCTTACTTTTAATTATATCAAAAAAAGATTAAAAATCCTAATGGAGTCATTCAAATTTTCCCTAAAAATTTGATATAATCTACTTATAAGAAAAGAGGTCACTATGATTAAAAAAATTTATCCCATTTTAACCATTTTACTAGGTGCTGCTATCTATGCTTTTGGTCTAACTTATTTTGTAGTTCCTCATCATCTCTTTGAAGGAGGGGCGACAGGTATTACCCTTATCACATTTTATCTTTTTAAAATCCCTGTTTCTCTTATGAATTTGCTGATTAATATTCCCCTTTTCATCCTATCTTGGAAGATTTTTGGAGCAAAGTCCCTCTATTCTAGTTTACTAGGAACCTTAGCCTTGTCTGCCTGGTTGGCCTTTTTTGAACGTATTCCCCTTCATATTGATCTTCAAGGTGATTTACTAATCACTGCCCTTATAGCTGGGATTCTATTGGGAATTGGTCTTGGAATTATCTTTAATGCTGGAGGTACAACTGGTGGTACTGATATTCTAGCTCGTATTCTCAATAAATACACTCATATATCCATGGGGAAACTGCTCTTTATCTTAGATTTTTGTATTCTCATGCTTATTCTCCTAATCTTCAAGGATTTGAGATTGGTTTCCTACACGCTCTTATTTGATTTTATCGTTTCTCGTGTCATTGATTTGATCGGCGAAGGTGGCTATGCAGGCAAAGGCTTTATGATTATCACAAAACGTCCTGACCAACTTGCTAAGGCAATTAATGATGACCTAGGTAGAGGCGTTACTTTCATCTCAGGTCAAGGTTATTATAGTCGAGAAGATTTAAAAATCATTTACTGTATTGTCGGAAGAAATGAAATTGTGAAAATGAAGGAAATGATTCATCGAATTGATCCTCAAGCCTTTATAACTATTACAGAAGCCCATGAAATCCTTGGAGAAGGATTCACATATATAAAAGAGTAAGCAAAAAGCTGGGAAATTCCAGCTTTTTCTCTATTCAGAAAGTGTAGAATGACGATAGCCATAAGTAAAGTAAATCACAAGTCCAACTACAAGAGCAATGCCAAACGCAATCCAAGTCTCTATACTATATTGAAGCATAAAGGAAACACAGATTAGAATAGATAAAATCGGTAACAAGGGAACTAGGGGAGTTTTGAATTCCCCTTCTTTAGGCATTCCCTTATCCTTTCTAAGTTTTATAATTCCATAAGCCAGTAAGATAAGATAAGCAAGCGTACAAATATTTAGAAAGGCTGCAATACTAGCCAGTGGAAACACTCCTGCTGCAATTGCAGAAGCAACTCCTGTTAAGATGGTTGCATTTTTAGGAACACGACTTGTTTTGCTTAATTGCTTAAAACTTCGAGGTAAAAGACCATCACGTGCTAAACTGTAAATCATACGCGATAAGGCATAAGTCATAGAAATACACACTGTTATTAGGGTTAAAATGGCCACTAATGACACATAATTAGCTGCCCAACCAATTCCTATACTTCGCAATGAAAATGCTACAGCATCATCCACATTGAGTTGGCTGTAGTGAACAATCCCTGTCAATACTAATGTAACCAGAGCATAGAGAATCGTTACGATTGTCAAAGACAAAACAATACCTCGTGGGACATTTTTTTGTGGATTTTGAATTTCATCAACAGCCATAGAAATTGATTCAAATCCTAGGAAACCAAAGAACATCAAAGATGCTCCTGCCATTATTCCAGTACTTCCACCATAAATTTGACCAAAACCAAAGGGAGCAAAGTTGGACCAATTTTCTGGTTTAATATACCAGATACCAACTAGAATAAACAAAGCGAGAGCAGAGAATTTCAAGACGACTAGAAGCGAATTAAAACGCAATGCTGCCTTGGAATTTAATAAAACTAAACCGGTTACCAGTGTCAGTACCAAAATAGGTAAAAGGTCTATATAGGTACCCTGCTCAGGGTTAAAGGTCCCATTCAAGGCTTGAGGCATTGAAATACTATAGTTACTGAGCAAGCCTTTAAAATAAGCTGCCCAGCCAGAGGCCACACCAGAAACTGCTGTCATGAACTCCATGATGGTCAACCAACCAGCAATCCAAGCTGGTAATTCACCCAAAATTGCATACAAATAACTATAAGCACCACCAGTTGCAGGAACACGAGAGGCAAACTCTGCGAAAAATAGGGCGGATAAAGAAACACACAGGGCAGAAATCACTATAGATACAACCAGTGACGGACCAGCAAGCGTTGCTGCTGCGGTTCCTGTAATGGTAAAAATCCCAGTTCCTACCATCGCACCGATTCCTAATAAAATCAAATCCCATACTTTTAAATGACGGTGCATTTCAGTACGTCCCAAGCTAACATCTTTTGTTCTAAAAATATTCATACTTCATCTCCATTAAATATGATTGTTTTATTTTATCATATAAAAGGAATTTTGTGAATATTTATAAGATAATTTTTCAAAAAAATCCGAACAGAAATAATTCCTGTTCAGATTCTACATATTCTTACCCGACTGACCCTTCCATTTCATAGCTGATCAAGCGGTTCAGCTCAACTGCATATTCCATTGGAAGCTCTTTTGTAAATGGTTCTACAAATCCCATAACAATCATCTCAGTTGCCTCAGATTCTGACAATCCACGGCTCATGAGGTAATAGAGTTGTTCTTCAGAAATCTTAGATACCTTAGCTTCGTGCTCCAAAGCAACTTGAGAGTTGTGAATTTCATTAAACGGAATGGTATCTGATGCTGACAAGTCATCCATGATAATGGTATCACATTCGATGTGAGAGACAGATTTCTTAGAGTTTTTATTAAAGGTTACTTGTCCACGATAGTCAACCTTTCCTCCACCTTTAGCGATGGATTTAGACACGATAGACGAGCTTGTATGTGGAGCGTTGTGAATCATCTTAGCTCCAGTATCCTGGTGTTGCCCAGCATTGGCAAAAGCGATAGAGAGCATGGTACCACGCGCCCCTTCTCCATCTAGGTAAACAGATGGGTATTTCATGGTTGTTTTTGCACCCAAGTTACCATCAATCCACTCAACAGTGGCATCCTTTTGAGCTTTAGCACGTTTCGTTACCAAGTTATATACATTATCAGACCAGTTTTGGATAGTCGTATAACGCATATAAGCTCCATCCAAGGCAAAGATTTCTACGATGGCCGCATGCAAGCTGTTACTTGAATAAGTTGGTGCTGTACATCCTTCAACGTAATGAACACTTGCTCCTTCATCAACGATAATCAAAGTACGTTCAAATTGCCCTGTATTTTCATTGTTTATACGGAAGTAGGTTTGAAGCGGAATATCAACTTTGACACCTTTTGGTACGTAGATAAAGGTTCCACCAGACCATACTGCTGAGTTAAGGGCAGCCAACTTGTTATCTGTTGGCGGTACCAACTTCGCAAAGTATTGCTTAAACAAGTCTGGGTATTCCTTAAGGGCAGAATCCGTATCTGTAAAGATAATCCCCAATTTTTGGAACTCTTCCTTCATGTTGTGGTAAACCACTTCTGACTCGTACTGGGCAGAGGCACCAGCTAGATAAGCACGCTCAGCTTCAGGAATCCCGATACGTTCAAAGGTTTCTTTAATCTTTTCAGGAACTTCGTCCCATGAACGGGCTGGTTTATCAGATGGTTTTTGATAATAAATCAGGTCATCAAAATCAATCTCTGACAAATCTGCTCCCCAAGTTTGCATGGGCATTTTTTTGAAGGTTTCATAAGACTTCAAACGGAACTCTAACATCCACTCAGGCTCTCCCTTTGCAGCTGATAGCTCACGAATGACATCTTCATTCAATCCTTTTCCTGTCGATAGGACAGGCTCTACATCATCATGAAAACCAAATTTATATTCACCAAGATCAATTGGTTTTGGTTCTACTCTTTCTTCAGCCATAATATCCTTTCTTTCATTCTTCATTTCTACTGATTCATAAGACAAAAGAAACTTGCCTTACTTATTTTCTTGATTTTCAATTGTTTTCTTAAGTGCATTCCAAGCTAGGGTTGCACACTTGATCCGTTGAGGGAATTTGGCAACACCTGATAAGAAGGCTGCGTCTCCAAGACTATCTTGTCTGTCATCTTTTTGCCCTTGAACCATTTCAGAAAAAATGGTAGCAAGTTCCAAGATTTCTTGCTTGGTCTTGCCTAAAACGGCATCTGTCATCATACTCGCAGAGGCAGTTGAGATGGTACAACCTGAGTTTAGAAAAGCGATATCTTCCAAGCGGTCATCTGCATCAAACTTGACGGAGAGATTGATAACATCCCCACAGGTCGGATTGTTGAGACTGATTTGTTCAGCGTCTTCTAACTTCCCTTGGTGATGTGGATTTTTCGAATGGTCCGCTACCACTGCCATATAAAGGCTATCTAGTTTAGAAAGTGCCATTGAAAAACTCCTTTGTCTTTTGTAAGGCATCGACTAATTTATCGCAGTCAGCTTGGTATTATAGATATAAAAACTTGCACGAGCTGTTGCTGGAACTTCCAAATATTGGAGCAAGGGTTGAGCGCAATGATGACCTGCGCGAACAGCTACACCTTCATAATCCAAAGCAGTCGCAAGGTCGTGAGGATGAAGGTCGCCTAGGTTAAAGGCAATGACACCTGAACGTTGAGCCAAGTTCTGAGAACCGTAAATAGTCAATCCTTCAATCGCCTGCAGTTTTGGATAGACGTATGCGATTAATTCCTGTTCATGAGCTTCAATGGCATCCATACCAATCTTTTCCAGATAATCCACTGCCGCAGCAAGTCCAATTGCACCTGCCATATTAGGAGTTCCTGCCTCGAATTTCCAAGGCAATTCCTTCCAGCTAGCAGATTGCTCATAGACGAAATCAATCATTTCGCCGCCAAATTCTACTGGTGACATTTGTTCCAGATACTTTTCTTTACCGTAAAGAACACCGATACCAGTCGGACCAGCCATCTTGTGACCCGAAAAGGCAAAGAAGTCCACATCCAAGTCCTGGACATCAATCTTCATATGAGGCGTAGACTGAGCGCCATCCACCACCATAATAGCTCCAACTTGGTGAGCGATTTGTGTGATTTCTTTGATAGGATTAACCACACCAAGAACATTTGAAGCATGAGCTAGGGAAACAAATTTTACCTTGTCAGTCAATTTAGAACGCAAATCATCCATATTTAGAGCCCCATTCTTGAGATAGACATAGACAAGCTCTGCCCCAGTCTTACGGCAGGCTTCCTGCCATGGAATGATATTGGAATGGTGTTCCATGACGGAAATCAAGACCTGGTCTCCCTCAGTCAAGACTTCCTCAGCATAACGCGCTACCCAGTTAAGACTGGTTGTCGTTCCTCTAGTAAAGAGAACTTCCTTTGTAGACCCTGCATTGATAAACTTACGAATGGTTTCACGAGCCGCCTCATAAGAAGCTGTCGCCCTTTCAGCCAAGGTATGAACGCCACGATGAACATTGGCATTATCCTGTTTATAGTAGCGGTTAATCGTCTCCAGAACTGCTAGTGGTTTTTGTGTCGTCGCAGCATTGTCCAAATAAACCAATGGTTCATCATTAACAATCTGGTCTAAAATTGGAAAATCCTTGCGAATCGCTTCTACATCTAACATAGGCTACCCCTTAGCGTTTTGACAATTTTTCTTCGATGGTTGCAATCATTTCATCACGAACTTCCTTGACTGGAATCTCAACGATAACAGAGCCAAGGAAACCACGGACAACCAAACGTTCTGCAGTTGCCTTATCCAAGCCACGGCTCATGAGGTAATACATATCTTCTGGATCTACCTGACCGATAGAAGCCGCGTGTCCTGCAGTTACGTCATTTTCATCAATCAAAAGAATTGGGTTGGCATCTGAACGCGCTTGGTCTGACAGCATAAGAACACGGCTCTCTTGTTGCGCATCTGCACCCTTAGCACCCTTAATAATGTGGCCAATACCATTGAAGGTCAAAGTTGCTTTTTCAAGAATAACCCCATGTTGTAGGATATTTCCGATTGAGTTGCAACCATAGTTAGTTACACGTGTATCAATTCCTTGTACCTGACGGCCACTTGAAAGAGCTACAACCTTGAGATCTGCATGGCTACCGTTACCAATCAAGTCACTATCAAAGTCCGCAACGACGTTTCCTTCGTTCATAACACCAATCGCCCAGTCAATGCTTGCATCGTTGCCTAATTTACCACGACGGCTAATGTAGGCAGTGACGTTTTCACCTAGACGGTCGATAGCCGCAAACTTCACTTGCGCACCAGAACGTGCAATCACTTCCACAGTGATATTGGCAGTTGCTTTGACACTTCCTTGGCCACGTGACTCTAAACGTTCCAGATAACTAATCTTAGAATTTTTACCAGCGATAATCATAATATGCTTGTTAAACGGCACATCGCTATCGCTGTCTTGATAGAAAATTCCTTCGATTGGTTCTTTAATCTCAACATTATCAGGAATGTAGAGAACAGCACCACTGTTGAAATAAGCTGTATGGTAGGCTGCCAACTTGTCATCGTCATACTTAACAGATGACATGAAGAATTCTTCGATCAGTTCTGGAATTTCTTCTAAAGCTGAATGGAAATCTGTGAAGACAACACCCTGTTCAGCTAACTCAACTGGAGTTTGCTCAAAAACAGTCTGAGTCCCTACTTGCACCAACTTCAAGTGATTATCTAGAGCTGTGAAATCTGGAACATTTGCTGATGACTCACTTTCTGTAATCGTTCCATCACCCAGATTCCAACGGTGGAATTTGACACGCTCAATAACTGGTAATTCCAAAGTCTCAATCTTGTCAAAAGCTTTTTGACGGAGATCAGCCAACCAGCTTGGTTCAGCGTGCATTTCTGAAAAAAGTTTAATATTTTCTTTAGTCATTTACTTCTCCTAAAAGATACGAGGGAATTACAATTCTTCCTTGTAATCGTAGCCAAGTTCTTCAGCTAGTTTTGCGTATCCTTCACGTTCCAAACGCGCAGCCAATTCTGGACCACCTGAAAGGACAACACGACCTTCCATCATGACGTGTACCACATCAGGCGTGATGTAGTTCAAAAGACGTTGGTAGTGAGTGATAATCATAGCACCAAAGCCTTCACCACGCATGGCATTAACACCTTTAGAAACAACTTTAAGAGCGTCAATATCAAGACCAGAGTCAATCTCGTCCAAAAGGGCAAATGTTGGCTCCAACATCAAAAGTTGAAGAATCTCATTACGTTTTTTCTCACCACCAGAGAAACCTTCGTTGAGGTAACGCTCAGCCATTTCTTCTTTCATGTTGAGCAATTCCATTTTTTCATCTAGCTTAGTGATAAACTCGCGAACTGAAATCTTCTCATCGTCTTCTTTACCAGCATTCATGGCTGCACGAAGAAACTCAGCGTTAGTAATACCAGGAATTTCTGATGGGTATTGCATAGCAAGGAAAAGTCCCATACGCGCACGCTCGTCCACTTCCAACTCAAGGATGTTTACACCATCAAACAAGACTTCACCTTTGGTAACTTCATAGTTTGGATTTCCCATGATAGCGGCAGAAAGAGTCGATTTACCAGTACCATTTGGTCCCATGATAGCGGCGATTTCTCCTGTTTTCAGGGTCAGGTTAACCCCTTTTAAAATTTCTTTTCCTTCAATCTCAACGTGAAGATCTTTGATCTCTAATACTGACATGATAGTTCCTTTCTTTTTCAAAGCCTTTACAGTACTTACTAGAAACATACTTGATTTCCCTAGAAAATACGGAAATACTCAATGAAAATCAAAGAGCAAACTAGGAAGCTAGCCGCAGGCTGTACTTGAGTACGGCAAGGTGAAGCTGACACGGTTTGAATTTGATTTTCGAAGAGTATAAAAGGTCAATAAATATACTTTTATAGTATAACAAAAAAAAGCCTAAAAGGCTTTGATTTTGTCTAGAAGCTGAGGACTAGTCTTTTCCTTTTAAATGCTGGTCAATGACATCTACAATCTTGCCCATCAAGTAACTAACTCGGAAATTTCTAAAGAGCAAAATAGCCCAAAAGGCTGCCATAATATAACGACCAGTCATCCAAGCTTCATTGAAAAAATAGGTCTCAGCAGCTGTAAACAGCGCGATGATAATAAATTGTTGTCTATTCATAAACTTATTGTATCATGAAATCTTTCTTTAGTCTTCCTCTACCTTCACTTTATCAGCCAAAAATTCAAATCCTTCTGGAATCAGACTTTCTTCTACTTCTTTTTCAGTTTGAGAAGATTTGGCTTTGGCTGAAAAGGCTGCGCGAACTTCTTTCCATTCCTCCATGGAAATAGCTAAAATCTCGGGTGAAAAACCTGCTGCCTGACTGAGGATGTTACCAAACATGGTGTTGAGATTATCTCGTTTCATGGTTTGACCAGCATTGAAGTTAGATTCAAAAGCAAGAATAGCATGGTGTTCATTGGCTGCAACCGGTTGAGAACCAACTAGCAGAGCCTTATCAGGACCTCCAAGACTTTCAATCACCTCTCCCCAGGCATTCTGCAAGCGAATCAGATTTTGACGTGCTAAATCAGGATTTTCGACAGCCTCTTGTAAGATAGATTGAACCTTATTGCGATCCACACGATAGATTGTCTTGCCTGCTGTTGGACGGGTAGGTGCTGGACTAGTTGGTTTTGGTACAGTGCCCACATTTGCGAGTTCTTGTTTGAGACGGGCAACAGTCTCAGTGCAGAAATTTCACTTTCAACCGCACCTGAAAGAGACAGTTCAGGATTAACCTCCGCTAAACGAATGGTCATCATCTCAGCATAAATCTTGGGCTGCAAACTAGACTTAATATCTGCTAAACTGACTGTCGCCAAGCGAATCATTTCAAACAGATTTTCTTGAGGAAGTGCCAAATTTTCTACAAAGACTGGACTATGATGAGTGTTTTCTCCACCTGTTTGGACAATTAACAAGTCTCTTAAATAGTGCAAAAGGTCGGTCACAAAACGAGTCATGCTCTTACCATTTTCAAAGAGAAGATTCAAGCATGCTAGGGCCTTTGGAACATCCTGTCGAGACAAAGCGGCCACATAATCATCCAAGGCTGATAGACTAATGGTGCCAGTAATTTCTTCAGAGATGGCAGTCGTCAGCTCGTTTCCCTGTGTCAAACTCAGGGCTTGATCCAAAATAGACAAGGCATCTCGCATTCCACCTTCAGCCCGTCTGGCAATGATTTCCACAGCCTCTGGTTCAGAACTGATATTTTCTTTTTCTAAAATATAGTGAATATGTTCCTTAATATCCTGTGTCTTAATCGATTTAAATTCAAAACGTTGCACACGGGATAGAATTGTAGCAGGAATCTTGTGCAATTCAGTAGTAGCCAAAATAAAGACCACATTCTGTGTTGGCTCTTCCAGTGTCTTTAGGAGGGCATTAAAAGCTCCTGTAGACAGCATGTGAACCTCATCTATGATATAAACCTTATAACGAGCAAGACTAGGAGCGTAGGTAGATTTATCACGAATTTCGCGAATTTCATCTACCCCATTATTAGAAGCCGCATCCATTTCAATAACATCTTCTAAACTACCATCTGTCACTGCTTGGCAAATATAGCAGTTATTACAAGGTTCCCCACCCACTTGATTTGGACAGTTCATAGCTTTAGCAAAAATCTTAGCCACACTGGTTTTTCCCGTTCCACGAGGACCAGAAAAAAGATAAGCGTGACTTATTTTCTCTTGCTCCACTGCTTGTTTAAGAGTCTTAGCCACAACTTCCTGTCCAACCAACTGGGAGAAGTTTTGACTTCTATATTTTCGATAAAGTGCTTGATACATTAGGCTTTCTCCCCAAACATTGTAAAGTCCCATTCTGTCTTTTCAAGCAAAATAGCGACAAATTGTTCCAAATAATCTCGATCCATAGCATCATAATCATCAATCTCTGAAGAATCAAGATCCAGAACTCCAAGTAATTGACCATTCTTAACCATAGGAACAACAATTTCACTTTTAGCTCGACTATCACAAGAAATATAGTTAGGATAGTTCGTTACATCACCAACTAGAACAGTTTCCTGAAAGTGAGCTGCCTCCCCACAAACACCTTTTCCTAGTGCAATACGGATGCAGGAAACACCTCCTTGGAAGGGGCCTAAAACCAATTCCTTTCCATCAAACAGATAAAAGCCTGCAAATACAGTATTAGGAAAGCGTGATTTTAGAAGAGCGCTGGCGTTGGAAAGATTAGCCAAAACATTGGTTTCACCTTCCAATAAAAAAGTGAGTTCCTCATTTAACATTTGATAACGTGATTGTTTTTCTGATTCTAACATAGAACTATTATATCAAAAAAGGTTTACAGACAAAAGAAAAATCCCCTGTTTAGGAAACAAAGGATTTTGTGAATTTTCAATTTGATTAAAGTTCGATATCACCGAACAAGTCAGCCATTGAGAATCCTGTTTGTGTTTCTGGAAGTTCGAAATCACGTTTTTCTTGACGTTTTGGACGACGTGGACGAGCAGCACGTTTTTCTTCTTTTTGTCCTTCTTCTTGAGCTGGACGCTCTTCAAGAGCTTTGATAGAAAGTGACACGCGCTCTGCATCTGCGTTAACTTCAAGAACTTTAACTTGAACTTCTTGACCAACTTTAAGAGCTTCTTTTGGATTTTCAATACGCTTGTGTGAAATTTGTGATACGTGAACAAGTCCATCGATACCTGGCAATACTTCAACAAATGCACCGAAGTCAGTCAAACGTTTAACTGTTCCTTCTACTACATCACCTTTAGCCAATTTTTGCTCAACACCATCCCATGGTCCAGGTGTTGTTGCTTTAAGTGAAAGTGATACGCGTCCTTCTTCTTCGTTAAGATCAAGGATTTTCACTTCAATTTCTTCACCAACAGTTACAACTGATTTTGGTGATACGTTACGTTCATGTGACAATTCAGTCAAGTGAACCAATCCGTCAACACCACCAAGGTCGATGAAAGCACCGAAGCTTGTGATACGTGCAACTTTACCAGTTACTACATCACCAACAGCCAATTTACCGAATACTTCAGCGCGAGCTGCTGCTGTAGCTGCTTCAACAACTTCACGACGTGAAAGGATGAAGCGGTTTTCTTTAGCGTCAACTTCTTTGATTTTAGCATCAAATTCTTGACCTACAAAACGCTCAGTGTTACGTACGAAACGAGTATCCAACATTGAAGCTGGGATAAATCCACGAACACCTTCAAATTCTACTGAAAGTCCACCTTTAACGGCACGAGTTCCTTTAACAGTAACAACTTCTTCTTCGCGACCAACAAGTTTGTCCCATGCTTTGCGAGCTTCAAGGCGTTTTTTAGATACAAGGTATGTAACTGTATCAGTATCTTTACCAACTACTTGACGAAGTACAAGAACATCCAATACTTCTCCTACTTTAACAAAGTCATTGATATCTGCATCGCGATCGTTTGTCAATTCGCGAAGAGTCAAGACACCTTCAACACCAGTTCCAGAGATTGCAACGTTAGCTTGAGTCGCATCAACTGTCAATACTTCAGCACTAACAACATCACCAGTCTCAACTTGGCTAACGCTATTTAGCAAATCTTCAAATTCGTTCATCTAAAAAATCCTCCAACAATCAAGTTTTTCTTAAACTTGACATACTTATAATTTTTTTCCTAAGCACCCGCAAGGACATGTTCATATCGTTCACGTCTTTCAATTATAAAAATAAAATACCCTAAGATATTTTGCTTTTTATCTTGATCATTACCTAAGAACTGGGGTAGCTGGATTCGAACCAACGCATGAGGGAGTCAAAGTCCCTTGCCTTACCGCTTGGCTATACCCCATTGATGAAATGGAGAGAGAGGGATTCGAACCCCCGAACCCGAAGGAGCGGATTTACAGTCCGCCGCGTTTAGCCTCTTCGCTATCTCTCCTACAATTAACATAGACTATTATATCATGAAAATTTCAAAAAAACAAGACTTATTTTGCTAAATTATAATTTTCAATCAAAATTTCCACAGCTTTTTCCAATTTTTTATAAAAACTATCGACATTTCCATTCTTTATGATGGCAAATTGTCCATCTAATTCGGCAATTTCTCCGATAACTTTTTTACCAATAGTCAACGTATAACCTTCAAAACTGTCTTTTCCTACCTTAACTTTGGCATCTGCTACTTGAATTTCGATTTTTTTATCTTTCTTACTCATTCCATACCTCTCTTCACTTTTTCTATTTTACATGAAAATCCTAAAACTAGCAAGAAAAAACTCTATATCAGGCTTGTCTGATATAGAGTTTTACGCTTTATTTAATGTGTTTTTCTAATTCTTTTTGGTACTTACCATTTGATTCCAATTTTTCTTTTTGCCATTTTTTCAGTGCTTCTTCATATTCTTTTGTTGTAACGATATCTTTTTGCAATTTCATTCCTTTAAAGATATATGGGTCACCTTTAATACCAACTTGTGAGTATGGTTTTGAGAATGGCACGACATTACTTACAACTGGAGAACCACCAGATGAGGCTGTAGGCATCAATAATGAACTATCTGTCAACCAAGCTTGAGCCTTGGCATATTTTTCATAGCGTTCTTCAAGATTCGTAGTTTCTGAATCGGCATCATCCAATAATTTCTTATACTGGTCCAAACCAAGTTTCGCTACAACATCCTTATCTTTCCCTTTAGTAATACCAAGGTGTTTCATAGCAGAACCTGATTTAGGATCCATGATATTCAAGTAAGATGCTGGGTCTTGATAGCTTGGAGCCCATCCTGTACTGTTCAAATCATAATCTTTTTGAGAAGGAACACGCGCTTGAGAAGTGATTGTTTCCTTTTCATTATCTGTCATTTGAAGAACGTCGATGACAACATTTTCAGCACCAAGAGTTGATTCAATTGACTGTTTGAAAGAGTTGCTTTGTTGAACGGCGATGGTATCTGTTTGTTCAACTGGGACATCCAAGTGAATTGGGAATGTTACCCCTTTAGATTCCAAGTCTTTCTTAGCTTTTTCGAATGCAGCTTTAGCCTTGTCAGAGTTGTAGATAGAATCCTTACCGTCAACTAGCTCAACACCTTTCCACTGGTCACCATAGTTCACCAACTCTGCTTGAGCGATTTGACCAAAGTTTTTACCACCTGCTTGTACAAAGTTATCTGGAACGAGACTGTTACGAATAATCTTGTCCGCACCGTCTTCACCATTTAGCTGGGCAGCATAAGAATGGCGGTTGAAGGCAAAGTTGATAGCCTGACGGAAGTCCTTATTAAGCATAGCTTCTTTTGTAGAAGTCTTTTGCTCTTCACTTGTTTTCGCAGTTTTATTATATGACTGACGATTTACGTTAAAGGTGAAGTAATAACTACTTGAATCCTGTGGGCTATAAGTGATTTTATCTCCGTATTGTTCCAAAGTAGAAGCAAAGTTTGAGCTACTTGGGAAGAGACGGGCTGTCGTATAGGCACCTGAAGAGAAGCTACGAATCAACGATTCCTGATCAGAACCATCGTAGTAAGTCAATTTGATCTTCTCGATTTTTACCTTTTCTTTATCCCAATAATTTGGATTTTTCTCGTATTCAATCAACGATTTAGAAGTCAAGGTCTTCAAGATATAAGGACCATTGTAGAGAATTCCTGCTGGAGTAACTGCTCCATAATCTTTACCTGATGCCTTCAAAAACTCTTCATTTACAGGCAACATCGTTGCTGTGGTGACTTTAGAGTTCCAGAAACTTTCTGGTTTGTTTAGGGTATATTCAACTGTGTAATCGTCCAAGGCCTTGACACCAACTGTAGAGAAATCATTGGTCTCACCAGTCATGTAGGCATCCAAGCCCTTGATTGAATTTTGGATGAGAGAGACACCGTCTGACTTGCCGTCAGCTACGTGTTTTAGTCCTGTCACAAAGTCATGGGCTGTTACTTCGGCGTATTCTTCACCTTCTGATGTGTACCATTTAACTCCTTTACGAAGTTTATAGGTATAAGTCAAACCATCTTTTGAGACGGACCAATCTTCAGCCAAGGAAGGAATGACATTTCCGTATTGGTCATTTTCCATCAAACCATCAACCACGTTCCCGATGACATCTGTTGTAGATGTACGAGTCGCTACACTATAATCCAAAGATGCTGGATCTACTGCATAGACATATGAAAATGTTGTCGGTGCATCTGCTTCTTTATCAGCTTTTCCACAAGCCACTAAAAGAGCTGTTGTACTCAGGACCACTCCTGCTGTTAAGAGCCACTTTTTCGATTTCATAAAAAATCTCCTTTAGTTTATTTTAATCTACTTTTACAATCCAACCTTCTGGCGCTTCAATATCGCCAAACTGAATTCCTGTCAATTCATCATAGAGTTTACGAGTCACAGGACCTACTTCTGTTTCGCTATAGAATACATGGAAATCATCACCGTGCTGAATTCCACCAATTGGAGAAATAACTGCTGCTGTACCACAGGCACCTGCCTCTACAAAACGGTCAAGCTTATCAATCGGGACATCCCCCTCAATAGGAGTTAAGCCCAAGCGATGTTCTGCCAGATAAAGCAAGGAATACTTGGTAATAGATGGCAAGATTGATGGACTCAATGGTGTTACAAATTCATTATCAGCTGTAATTCCAAAGAAGTTAGCTGATCCGACTTCTTCAATCTTTGTATGAGTTGATGGGTCTAGATAGATAACATCTGAAAAATGACGTGACTTGGCCAATTTTCCTGGCAAGAGACTGGCAGCATAGTTCCCACCAACCTTAGCCGCACCTGTACCATTTGGAGCAGCACGGTCGTATTCATCCTGAATCAAGAAGTTGGTTGGAACCAAACCACCCTTAAAGTAATTTCCAACTGGCATGGCAAAGATAGTGAAAATATACTCTTCTGCTGGTTTTACTCCGATAATATCTCCTACTCCAATCAAAAGTGGACGAAGATAAAGGGTTCCACCTGTTCCATATGGTGGTACGTATTCTTCATTGGCGCGGACAACTGCCTTACAAGCTTCTACAAACATTTCTGTCGGAACTTGTGGCATCAAGAGACGATCACAAGTACGTTGCAGGCGTTTAGCATTTTCGTCAGGACGGAAAAGTTGAACACTACCATCCTTAGTACGGTAAGCTTTCAAACCTTCGAATGCTTGTTGACCATAGTGAAGACTTGGAGAAGACTCTGAAATATGCAAGGTTGCATCTTCTGTAAGCTCTCCTTGATCCCATTGTCCATTTTTAAAATGAGCAATATAGCGATAAGGTAATTTCATATAGGAAAAACCGAGATTTTCCCAATCAATCGTTACTGTCATATTCCACTCCTTATTCTAAAAACCTATTTCTTTTATTCTACACTATTTTTCTAAAATAGCAAGTATATTTTGTAATTTTCAGAAAATTTCTTCAATAAAAAGAACCAGCTCTGAGAACTGATTCTTCATTTCACTTATTTGGCTTCTGTAAATACTTCTTTAAGATAAGCGTCAAAAACTTCTTCATCTGAAATCGTATCAGAAATGAAGCTTCCGTTGCTAGTGCGTTCTGACAAGTTCAAGTCTTGCAATCGGCTTTCATAGATTGTTCCTTTGTTGGATTGCACAAGCAGAGTTTGGTCGTTCTCTTCCACATCTGTACTGAAGAGATCACCAATAAAGCCTTGTTCTGCAACTGCTCCTGCCAAGAAGACACGATGCGGTTTATTTTTTAGCTCACGCAAGACTTGTAACCCACGTTTGGCACGGCTGGTTGCCGGAATCTCGTCAATAGAAACACGTTTCAAACTTCCACGTTGGGTCAAGAGGTAGAAGGATGAGGTGTTACAGATAAAGGCGGATTGGAGGACATCATCTGCTTTCAGGTTCATAGCTTTGACACCTGCAGCCTTAGCGCCGACAACTGGTACCTCTTCGATATTGAAACGAAGGGCATAACCATTTTGGCTAATCAAGAGAACATCATCCAGTTTAATCGGAGCCACTGCTACAATCTGGTCTGTCTCGTCTTTGAGCTTAGCATACTTGACAGACTTAGATTTATAGGTCCGCCATGGAGAGAATTCTTTGCGTTCTACACGCTTGATTTGACCGAAACGAGTCGCCGCAAAGTAGGTTGTCGCATCATCAAACTGATCCACTACTTCCACATAAAGGATTTCTTCGTTAGTTTCAAAGTTTGTAATGGTTTGGCTCAGATGCTCACCGATATCCTTCCAACGAATGTCTGCCAATTCATGAATTGGTCGATAAATGACATTTCCAAGCGTCGTGAACATCAAGAGATGATGGGTTGTCTTGGCAGATTGAACAAAAATCAAACGGTCGTCATCACGTTTGCCAATTTCTTCCAGCGTTGAAGCCGCAAAGGAACGTGGGCTGGTACGCTTGATATAACCTGCCTTGGTCACGCTGACGTAGGTATCTTCCTCGGCGATAAGACTAGCTGTATCAATCTCAATTGCCTTCGCAGTGTCTTCTAAGCTACTCAAACGCGGAGTCGCAAACTTCTTCTTAACCTCACGAAGTTCTTTCTTCATAAGATTGTACATGGTACGTTCATCACCAATAATAGCCGCCAGCATGGCAATCTTCTCACGAAGTTCAGATTCTTCTTCCTGCAAGACAACTACGTCTGTATTGGTCAAACGGTACAGTTGCAAGGTTACAATAGCCTCAGCCTGCTCTTCTGTAAAATCATAGCTGACCTTGAGGTTTTCCTTGGCGTCAGCCTTATTCTCAGATGCACGGATAAGGGCAATGACTTCATCCAAAATCGAAATCACGCGAATCAAACCTTCGACGATATGGAGACGTTTCTCAGCCTTTTCCTTGTCAAAGCGTGAACGTGCTAAAATCACTTCGCGACGGTGGGCGATGTAGCTAGACAAGATTGGGACAATACCGACCTGACGAGGTGTAAAATTGTCAATCGCCACCATGTTAAAGTTGTAGTTTATTTGCAGGTCTGTGTATTTGAAAAGATAATTAAGAACAAGCTCCGTATTGGCATCTTTTTTTAACTCAATAGCAATACGTAGACCATCACGGTCAGACTCATCACGAACCTCAGCAATACCTGCCACCTTGTTATTGACACGAACATCATCGATTTTCTTGACCAGATTGGCCTTGTTGATTTCATAAGGAATCTCAGTGATAACGATTTGTTCCTTACCACCTTTTAGCTTTTCAATCTCAGTTTTGGAACGAACAACCACGCGCCCTTTCCCAGTTTCGTAAGCCTTCTTGATTTCATCACGGCCTTGGATGATAGCTCCTGTAGGGAAATCTGGTCCAGGCAAGAATTCCATGAGCTTGTCCACCTTGGCTGTTGGGTGGTCAATCATGTAAACCGTCGCATCAATAACCTCAGCCAAATTATGTGGTGGAATATCCGTAGCATATCCAGCCGAAATACCAGTCGAACCATTTACCAAGAGATTTGGAAAGGCTGCTGGCAAGACTGTCGGCTCTTTCTCGGTATCGTCAAAGTTCCAAGCAAAGGGAACGGTCTTTTTATCGATATCTTGAAGAAGGTAGCCAGCAATTTCAGACAAACGCGCCTCGGTATAACGCATAGCCGCAGGTGGATCTCCGTCCATAGAACCGTTATTACCGTGCATTTCAACTAGAATCTCACGATTTTTCCAGTCCTGTGACATACGAACCATGGCATCATAGATAGAACTGTCACCGTGTGGGTGGAAATTCCCCATGATGTTACCGACAGACTTGGCCGACTTGCGGTAGCTCTTGTCAAAGGTATTGCCATCCTTATTCATAGAATAAAGAATACGGCGCTGAACCGGCTTCAAGCATCCCGAATATCTGGCAAAGCCCGGTCTTGAATAATGTACTTAGAGTAGCGACCAAAGCGCTCTCCCATAATGTCCTCCAGGGACATGTTTTGAATGTTAGACATAATAATTCTCTTTTTAGTGTTTTATTGTAAAGTAAATCTATATTTTATAAATTTAACTGTTTCTTTGTAGGTAGTGAGAAAAGAAGAGCAATCCTACTAATCCTAGAATGAATAAAAGATTAATTTTAATAACAAATAAGCTAAGTAGGGTATTAATTAGACCGTGAAAAATGGCGCAAAAAAGGACCGACTTTGTCTTTTTGAAAACAGCTGCTAGAAGAATACTGAGATAAATTGCAAATAGACTGAATAATATAAAAGGCATCCCACTTTGGGAACTTCCAATCACAAACCATAAAGGTACATGCCATATTGCCCAAATACAACCTGTTATCAAACCGGAAATCCAAAAGGAGAATCTAGTTTCTAAAGTTGGTTGCAAGATGCCTCGCCATCCCAATTCTTCTTCGCCACCATAAACACAGACTGCACTCAAAAAAACAACTAACAAATTTCCTAGTGGAAAAGCCGTATTAAGCTCCTTAGAGGAGAAAGCAATGACACCTGTCTGCACGAAAATTAGTAAAAGAAATAACAAAATATATTTCTTTGAGTCCCCTAAGATAAAAGAGACTATGCTTTTAATGGATTTTTGAGGCAAACAAGAAATGGCTGCAATGGTTGGACCGAAACCTCCTAGTAAATGGAGAAAAACTCCTAGTGGACTTGTTAGACTTAAGAGGCTCATTTGCGTCAGAAAAGCGAGCAATCCCCAACCAAATCCCCAAGAAATGAGAAAACTAATCAGTAAAAATTTTGTTATCTTATTATTTTGTAAATGTTTCATTAGTTTCGAGTCTCTCCTCAGCGTATTGAATCATCTTCTCAGCTACTTCTTTATCGTAGTCAAAATCCATCTTTTGAGAAAGGGACTGAGCCTCTTGGTGGAAAAGTTGCATCGTATCAAACAAAGACTGAGTGATTTTGTCACTATTTGAGAAATCAAGTAGACTTGAGAATTCCTTTCCTTTCTCAGCAGGTAAATAGTTAAAGAGATACTTATAATTCTTGCCTATGTCGACCACTCCCCTATTACTTGCAACCTGCCAAGCTAAGACTTTTAACAACTCTTGCTGACAAATACCATAGAGATGGTCAGTGGCATAGATGACTTGCTTACGACAGATTCCTTTGACCACGTAGGCTGACACCCACCAAAATTCATTGCAGACTTTTTCAAACTCTATCGCACTAGCTGGGCTTGTCCAGTAACGCTCTATATTTGGTGAATAGGGTTCAAATAAATGCTCTGGATCTTCTAAAACAGTAAATCCAGCCTCACTGTCTACCCACTCTTGAATGTAGTCTTTGGGGCAGAGGGTTAAATCAATCCTATTGCCATCTTCAAAGAGCATGAGGTATAGACGACGTTGACCAAGACCAACTTCTTGCTCGATAATGCGTTTGCCAAACTGGTCCAACCAAGAAAGATCCCTCGTCAGATTATCTAAATCGTCCACGATATAGACCACATCGTAGTCCTGAAACTCATCTTTTGGAGCTTTTGTATCCGTTCGTGAACCAGATAGAGCGACAGCTTTAACTTTCAAGTTTTTAGCTATCTTTATAAGAAGAGATAGCATTTCTGTTTCAGTCTTCATGTTAATATCCTATTTATCTTTATTCAGATATAAAACAATTTTATTATAACAAACTGTTTCCTAAATCACTTCTTAAGACTGTCGCCATTCATCATAAGCCTCGATATCTGTTTTTACCATTGATAAACAGAGTCCCATTACTGCCACATCATCTAAATGTCCTACAAAAGGAATAAAATCAGGAATAATATCTACTGGAGATAAAACATAGATAAGCGCACTCATAATTGCCAAAATTGTCCCATAAGGGACAGTAGTATACTTTCCTTCCACATAATGTTTAATCAAAGAAATCATGATTGGGATAACAGCAAATTCTTCGCCAACTAATGGCATTTCTTTTATTTTTTGCTCCAATCGATATAAAAAATCATCTAATTCATCTTTGTTATTTAATAAAGCCTCAGATTTTCCATAACCACTTTCAAGAGCTTCTTTTACTTGTTCTTCGTTAATATTGTTAGACATTTTTATTTCTCCATTTTGTTTTCTGTATTAATTTTATGATTTTTAAAATACTGTCGCTTCTTCCAGCGTAAACTTGACATTATCCTCAATCCACTTACGTCGTGGTTCGACCTTGTCTCCCATAAGGACATTGACGCGGCGTTCGGCGCGAGCCAGATCTTCAATGGTGACACGGATAAGGGTACGGGTTTCTGGATTCATAGTTGTTTCCCAGAGCTGGTCCGCATTCATCTCTCCAAGCCCCTTGTAGCGTTGGAGTGTTGCACCTTTACCGAACTGTTTGCGGAGTTCTTCTAGTTCTCCATCCGTCCAAGCATAGGCCACTTCTTCTTTCTTGCCTTTGCCTTTTGACATCTTGTAAAGAGGCGGAAGAGCGATATAGACATGTCCCGCCTCAACTAGCGGACGCATGTAGCGATAAAAGAATGTTAAAAGAAGTGTCTGAATGTGGGCACCGTCGGTGTCCGCATCGGTCATGATAATGATCTTGTCATAGTTGGCATCCTCAATAGAAAAATCTGCTCCAACACCCGCACCAATGGTATAAATCATGGTATTGATTTCTTCATTTTTGAGAATATCCGCCATCTTGGCCTTGGCTGTATTGATAACCTTACCACGAAGAGGCAAGATTGCCTGGAACTTGCGGTCACGACCTTGTTTGGCAGAACCTCCGGCAGAATCCCCCTCGACTAGATAGAGTTCATTCTTAGCTGGATTCTTAGACTGGGCTGGGGTCAATTTCCCAGACAACAAGCCCTTATCTTTTTTATTTTTCTTCCCATTTCGGCTCTCATCACGAGCCTTGCGGGCCGCTTCACGAGCATCACGAGCCTTGATAGCCTTACGAATGAGATTCGAAGCCAATTCTCCATTTTCCATGAGGAAGAAGGTCAACTTATCAGCTACAATGCCATCCACAACAGGACGAGCCAGAGGACTTCCTAGTTTGTCCTTAGTTTGTCCTTCAAACTGCAAATGTTCTTCAGGAACTAAGATAGAAAGAACGGCTGCTAATCCCTCACGATAGTCGGAACCTTCAAGGTTTTTATCTTTTTCCTTGAGAAGACCTGTCTTACGCGCATAGTCATTCATAACCTTGGTAATGGCAGACTTGAGTCCTGTCTCATGCGTTCCACCATCTTTGGTACGAACGTTATTGACAAAGGACAGAATGTTATCTGAAAATCCATCATTGTATTGGAGGGCAACTTCCACTTGGAATCCATTATCTTCCCCCTCAAAGTACAAAACAGGTGTCAAGGTTTCCTTGTCTTCGTTCAGATAGGACACAAAGTCCTGAACCCCATTTTCATAGTGGAATTCAATCGCTTCGTCTGTTCGTTTATCAGTCAAAGACAAGGTCACATTTTTCAAGAGAAAGGCTGATTCATTAAGACGCTCTGAGATGGTATTGTACTTGAAATCTGTCGTAGAAAAGATCGTCGCATCTGGCATGAAGGTCACTTTGGTACCTGTCTTAGACTTGGGTGCTGTACCGATTTTCTTCAGAGTCGTGACAGGTTTTCCACCATTTTCAAAACGTTGCTTATAGATTGCCCCATCACGGGTAATTTCAACTTCCAGCCAACTTGAAAGAGCGTTAACAACGGAAGAACCCACCCCGTGGAGACCACCAGATGTCTTGTAGCCACCCTGACCGAATTTCCCTCCGGCGTGAAGAATGGTAAAGATAACCTCAACTGTTGGGATTCCCATCGCGTGCATTCCAGTCGGCATCCCACGTCCGTGGTCTTGAACCGTTAAACTGCCGTCTTTATTAATGGTCACATCAATACGGTCACCAAATCCAGACAAGGCTTCATCGACAGCATTATCGACGATTTCCCAGACTAGGTGGTGGAGCCCAGCGCCATCGGTCGATCCGATATACATCCCTGGACGTTTTCGGACCGCATCCAACCCTTCTAGCACCTGAATGGCATCATCATTATAATTGTTAATATTGATTTCCTTTTTTGACACAAGGAACCTCCTATTCGTTCATCTTTACTATTCTACAGGTTTTCCAAGGATTTTGCAAAATTTTTCTTTCTCCGGTGTGACAATTTCAGAAGAGATTCTCTGCCTTTCTTCTCCATTTCATGATATAATAGGAGTATGATTACAATAGTTTTATTAATCCTAGCTTATCTGCTGGGTTCGATTCCGTCTGGTCTCTGGATTGGACAAGTATTCTTTCAAATCAATCTGCGCGAGCATGGTTCTGGTAACACTGGAACGACCAATACCTTCCGCATTTTAGGCAAGAAAGCTGGTATGGCAACCTTTGTGATTGACTTTTTCAAAGGAACCCTAGCAACACTGCTTCCGATTATGTTTCATCTTCAAGGAGTTTCGCCTCTCATCTTTGGACTTTTGGCTGTCATTGGACATACCTTCCCTATCTTTGCAGGATTTAAGGGAGGCAAGGCTGTCGCAACCAGTGCTGGAGTGGTTTTCGGATTTGCACCTGTCTTCTGTCTCTACCTTGCAGTTGTTTTCTTTGGAACCCTCTATCTTGGTAGTATGATTTCACTATCTAGTGTCACAGCATCTATCGCGGCTGTCATCGGAGTTCTACTCTTTCCACTTGTTGGTTTTATCCTGAGCAACTATGACCCTCTATTCATCGCTATTATCCTAGCTCTTGCTAGTTTGATTATCATTCGTCATAAGGACAACATCGCTCGTATCAAAAATAAAACTGAAAACCTTGTCCCTTGGGGATTGAACCTAACCAACCAACATCCTAAAAAATAAAACGCCAGTTCATTCTGAACTGACGTTTTTTGTATGCTTATTTTGATTTGATATAGTTAATACCATCTGCTTTTGGAGCAACTGCTTTTCCAAAGAAGGCTGCCAAGACAAGAATTGTCAAAACATAAGGTGCGATTTGAAGATAAACCGCAGGCACTCCTTGTAGGAATGGCAATTGAGAGCCGATAACAGCCAAACTTTGTGAAAGTCCAAAGAAGAGACTAGATAGCATGGCTCCGATTGGATTCCATTTCCCGAAGATCATTGCAGCAAGAGCGATAAATCCAGGTCCAACAATAGTTGTTACTGAAAAGTTAACTGAGATGGATTGAGCATAAATCGCTCCGCCAATTCCACCTAGAAAACCTGAAATAATAACCCCTAAATATCTCATCTTGTAGACATTGATTCCCAAAGTATCTGCTGCTTGAGGGTGTTCACCGACAGAGCGAAGACGAAGACCAAAACGAGTCTTAAAGAGGATAAACCAAGCAAAGAATGAGAAGGCAATCGCGATATAACCTAGCAGACTTGTTGACTTGAAGAAGATATCACCAATCACTGGGATATTTGCCAAGACTGGGAAATCAAAGCGTCCAAAAGTCTGACTTAAGTTATCTGTTTGTCCTTTATTATAAAGCACTTTCACCAAGAAAACAGCCAAGGCTGGCGCCATCAAGTTCAATACCGTACCGCTAACAACATGGTCTGCACGGAAATGAACCGTCGCTGCTGCGTGGATGATAGAGAAGAGACCACCAACCAATCCTGCCACAAGCAAGGATAACCAAGGAGTTGCTGCTCCAAATTGTTCTGCAAATTCAAGGTTAAAGACAACTCCAGAAAAGGCACCCATAACCATAATTCCTTCAAGGCCGACGTTTACCACACCACCACGTTCAGAGAAAACACCACCGATACTTGTAAAGATGAGGGGCGCTGAGTAAATCAGCATTGAAGACACCAAGAGGGTGAGCAAGGTTGTAATAGACATCTTTACTTACCTCCTTTAACTTGTTTTTTCGGTTTGACAAATCGTTCGATAAGGTAATGAACACTGACAAAGAAGATAATAGACGCTGTTACAATGCTGACAAGCTCAGACGGTACCTGCGCCGCATTCATACCAGGGGCTCCAACTTGGAGAACACCAAACAGGAAGGCTGCAAAGAGAATACCAATTGGTGAGTTTGCTGCAAGCAGACTAACCGCCATCCCGTTAAATCCGACAGCTAAGGATGATCCCTGAACATAAACGTTCTGGAAGGTTCCCAGACCTTCAACAGCTCCACCAAGACCTGCCAAAGCACCTGAAATAATCATTGAGAGGATAATCGTTCGTTTTGCAGAAATACCAGCGTATTCTGAAGCATGTGGATTAAGACCAACAGCACGGATTTCAAAACCAAGGGTTGTTTTCTTGAGCATGAACCAAATAACTGCAACGGCAATGAGAGCAAAGAAAATACCAATATTCATCCGCGAATTACCAGTCAACTCAGCCAACCAAGGTGTCTGGTAGGTTGCATTAGCCCCAACACGAATGGTCGAATCTGTACTTTGCATGAAGTCTTTAGGGAAAGCATGGATAAAGGCATTCCCTACATACAAGACAATGTAGTTCATCATGATGGTTACGATAACCTCTGACGTCCCTAGATAGGCTCTAAGAATACCCGGAATCGCTCCAACAATCCCACCAGCAATCAGGGCAATCACGATAGTCGCTAAAATCATCAAGGGACGGGGCATATCTGGATGAGATAAGGCAAACCAACCACTGAGAATCCAACCAGCCAAGGCCTGACCAGGAAGTCCTACGTTAAAGAAACCTGCACGACTGGCAACGGCAAAACCAAGACCAATCAAGATTAAAGGCCCCATGGCACGGAAGATTTCTCCAATACCGCGTAGACTACCAAAGGCTGTATAGAACAATTCTTCGTAGCCCCAAATAGCATCGTAGCCGAAGATCCACATGACAATGGCTCCAAGTAAAATTCCTAGGAAGACAGAAATCAAGGGAACCGAAATTTGTTGTAATTTTTTAGACATCACTCTTCTCCTTTCCCAAATTTCCACCAGCCATCAAGACACCAAGTTCTTGTTTATTGGTTGTTTCTGGTGATACAATACCTTGAATCTTACCATCGTGGATAACGGCAATACGGTCTGAGACGTTTAAAATCTCATCCAATTCAAAGCTGACAACAAGGACAGCCTTCCCATTATCACGCTCTTCAATCAAGCGCTTGTGGATATATTCAATGGCACCGACATCCAACCCACGAGTTGGCTGGCTGACGATAAGGAGATCAGGATCTCGATCAATTTCACGAGCAATAATTGCTTTTTGTTGATTTCCTCCTGAGAGTGCAGCTGCAGGAACAAATTCACTTGCAGCACGAACATCAAACTCTTCCATTAGCTTTTTAGCATAAGAAGTAATATTTGAATAGTTCAAAATTCCATTTTTACTATGTGGTTCTTTGTAGTAGGTTTGAAGGGCAATATTTTCAGAAATCATCATTTCCAAAATCAAGCCATCACGGTGACGGTCTTCTGGAACGTGCCCCACACTCAACTCTGTAATCTGACGTGGGTGCAAACCTACAATTGAATCTCCTTTTAGCTCAATGCTACCAGATTCAACCTTGCGAAGACCTGTAATGGCTTGAATCAGTTCAGACTGACCATTCCCATCAATCCCCGCAATACCAACAATCTCTCCAGCACGAACATCCAAGGACAGATTTTTAACAGCTGGAACACCGCGGTTTTCATTGACCACCAAGTCTTTAATAGACAAGACCACTTCTTTTGGTTGAGAGGCTTGCTTCTCTGTTTTAAAGGAAACAGAACGTCCTACCATCATTTCCGCCAAATCAGCATTGGTAGCTCCTGCAATTTCGACGGTTTCAATTGATTTCCCACGACGGATAACTGTAACGCGGTCAGAAACTGCTCGAATCTCGTCCAACTTGTGGGTAATCAATATAATTGATTTTCCTTCTTTGACAAGATTTTTCAAAATAGCCATCAACTCATCAATTTCTGATGGAGTCAAAACAGCTGTTGGTTCGTCAAAGATAAGGATATCAGCCCCCCGATAAAGGGTTTTTAAAATTTCTACACGTTGTTGGGCTCCAACTGAGATGTCTGCTACCTTGGCAGAAGGGTCAACAGCTAAGCCATAACGTTCAGAAAGAGCCTTGATTTCTTTGCTAGCTCCAGCAATATCTAGCACACCATTTTTAGTCAATTCACTACCTAAAATGATGTTTTCAGCCACTGTGAAGGCTTCTACCAACATAAAGTGCTGGTGAACCATTCCGATTCCCAAGCTAGCTGCTTTAGATGGTGAATCGAGATTGACAACTTGACCGTTGACCACAATTTCACCACTGGTTGGTTCAAGAAGCCCTGCTAACATGTTCATGAGCGTGGACTTTCCAGCCCCATTTTCTCCTAAAAGTGCATGAATTTCACCTTTTCGTAAGTGCAGGTTGATTTTGTCGTTGGCAACAAATTCACCAAACACCTTGGTAATATCACGCATCTCAATGACATTTTCGTGTGCCATGTGCTCTTCCTTTCAGAGTCTTATTTTATTTCAATAAAACTTGCTAATTTGTCTAGTAGCAAGCTTTACTGAGACAAAATGACTTTGTCTCAACTCTTAAAAAAGCGGCCGAGGGCCGCTTCCTAAGAAATGACTTCCATCCATTATTTTTCAGGAACTTTTACGCTTCCATCAAGGATTTTAGCTTTAGCATCTTCA
Source organism: Streptococcus mitis 13/39 (assembly GCA_000385835.1). GTDB lineage: Bacteria > Bacillota > Bacilli > Lactobacillales > Streptococcaceae > Streptococcus > Streptococcus mitis_AI. The sequence continues at coordinate 55,838 of AQTU01000011.1, forward strand.
ACAGCTTTTTTACCTTCTTCTGAAAGGTTTGTTACTGCTAAGTCAACCCCTTTATCTTTCAATGAGTAAACGATCACTTGACCGCCAGGGAATTCACCTTTTTCTGCTTTGTTAGCAATATCTTTTACAGTTGTACCAACTTGTTTCAAAGTAGATACGAGAACGAAGTTTGATTCTTTACCATCTTTAGAAGTGTACTTACCTTCTGCTACTTGGTCGCGGTCAACACCGATAACCCAAACTTTTTCACTTTCAGAACGGCTTTCATTGAGTGATTTTGCTTCTGCAAAGACACCAGCACCTGTTCCACCTGCTGCTTGATAAACAACATCTGCACCAGCTGCGTATTGTGCTGCTGCAATTGTTTTACCTTTAGCAGCATCACCAAATGAACCAGCGTAGTCAACTTGAACTTTGATAGATGGGTCTACTGACTCAACACCAGCTTTAAATCCAGCCGCAAAACGTGAGATAACTTCAGACTCGATACCACCTACAAAACCAACTTGTTTTGTTTTAGTTGTTTTAGCTGCTGCAACACCTGCAAGGTAAGCAGCTTCATTATCAGCAAATGTTACGCTCGCAACATTCTTTTGATCTTTAATCACATCATCAATCAAGACATAGTTCAAGTCAGAGTGGTCTTTTGCTGCTTCTTCTACTGCATTGTGAAGGGCAAAACCAACACCGAAGATCAGGTTGTAACTTCCAGCCGCTTGTTGCAAGTTGTTAGCGTAGTCAGCTTCACTTGTTGATTGGAAGTAAGTGAAACCTTTATCTTTTGAAAGATTGTGTTCTTTACCCCAGTCTTGCAAACCTTCCCAAGCTGATTGGTTAAATGATTTGTCATCAACACCACCAGTATCAGTGACGATTGCTGCTTTTGTCTTCACATCAGAAGATGAAGCTGCGTTACGAGAAGAGCGGTTACCACATGCAGCAAGTCCAACTGCTGCCACTGCAACTAGACCAAGGCCTAGCCATTGTTTCTTGTTCATTACTGAACCTCCTAAATAAGATGTGCAACGATGTTGCAAGTATGGATTGGTTGGCCACAAGGACCGTGCCACTCAGAGAGCGACTCAGACTAGTTTAAGTCTGTAAAAGAGTATGGAAGTAATTCCCCGACCGTCATCTCGACCGTCGATTTATCTTTTGCGACTAAGGTCACTTTTAGATCTTGTTCAAAAAATTCAGCCATCACTTGGCGACAAGCACCACATGGTGAAATTGGTTTTTCAGTCTCTCCATAGACAATCAATTCTGAAAACTCTCTTTGACCTTCAGAAACTGCTTTAAAAATCGCTGTTCGTTCTCCACAGTTGGTCAAAGAATAACTAGCATTCTCGATATTGACACCTGTATAAGTGCTACCATCTTTCGCCACTAAAACAGCTCCGACTGGAAAATGAGAATAGGTACATAGGCTTTCTTGCTGGTTTCAATTGCTAGTTCAATCAACTCAGTAGTCGCCATCTGCCAATTCTCCTTTTAAAATGGCTACCCCAGCTGACGTTCCGATACGAGTCGCACCTGCTTCCACAAAGGCAAGAGCATCTGCATAAGAACGAGCTCCACCTGCAGCCTTGACACCCATATCAGGTCCAACTGTTTCACGCATTAATGTAACATCTGCTACCGTAGCACCACCAGTTGAAAAGCCAGTTGAAGTTTTTACGAAGTCAGCTCCCGCTTTTTGGGCCAATTGGCAAGCCACAACTTTTTCTTGGTCTGTCAGAAGGCAAGCTTCAATAATGACTTTCACTAACTTGTCACCACTTGCTTCTACTACTGCGCGAATATCCGACTCAACCAAATCAAGATTACCTGTTTTGAGAGCTCCAACATTGATCACCATATCAATCTCATCTGCACCATTTTGGATAGCTTCTTTTGTTTCAAATGCTTTCACGGCTGAAGTTGTTGCTCCCAAGGGGAAACCTACTACTGTGCAGACCTTGACATCTGTGCCTTCAAGCCCTTTTTTAGCATGTTCAACCCAGGTCGGATTAACGCAAACACTGGCAAAATCATACTCTCTAGCTTCAGACAACAAACAATCAATTTGATTTTCTGTCGCATCTTGTTTCAAAAGTGTATGATCGATATATTTATTTAATTTCATATTCGGATTCTCCTGCAGTTTATGAGATTATTTCTATGATTTCTCGTAAACTTTGCACGCTATCATTTATTTTAACATATTTTTGAAAATCTGTAACTAGCTGAGGAGAAATTTTTCCATTTGTATATACTTTTGCAACAATTTCTCCCTTTTGAACAGAATCTCCAACTTTCTTTTCAAAAACAATTCCTGTTTCATAGTCCAAGGCATCAGACTTGACTGCACGGCCTGCACCCAGTCTCATAGCATAAAGTCCAAATTCCATAGCTGGAAGAGCTGAAATGACACCCGTTTCCTGAGCAGGGATTTCCACCACATGGGCTACATTTACAGGACGATAGAGGTCTTCCAAGTCTCCACCTTGGGCTTGGACCATTTCCTCAAACTTAGCCAGCGCTTGACCATTCTCAAGATGTTGACGAACTTCTTCAACTGTCTTGTTAACATTTGCTAAACCAAGCATAATTTGTGCCAATTCACAGATGAAGTGGGTAATATCCTGACGGCCTTGACCTTGTAAAATCTCCAATGCTTCAAGGATTTCCAGACGATTTCCAATCGCTCGTCCCAAAGGTTGACTCATATCCGTAATCACTGCTACCGTCTTGCGACCAACTGCCTTACCAAGTTCCACCATGGTTTGAGCTAATTCACGCGCCTCATCAACCGTCTTCATGAAGGCACCCTCACCGACAGTCACGTCTAGCAAAATAGCATCTGCTCCTGCCGCGATTTTCTTGCTCATGACAGAACTGGCAATCAAAGGAATCGTGTCAACAGTTGCGGTCACATCACGGAGGGCATAGAGAAGTTTATCTGCTTTAACAAGCTGGTCTGATTGCCCAATGACAGATACACCAATATCCTGCACCTGGCGAATGAAATCTTCTTGACTGCGCTCGACTTGATAGCCCTTAATGGACTCCAATTTATCGATTGTTCCCCCAGTATGACCAAGACCACGACCACTCATTTTTGCCACAGGAACACCAAAGCTTGCAACAAGAGGAGCCAAAATCAAGGTCACCTTATCGCCAACACCACCCGTAGAATGCTTGTCAACCTTAACCCCATCAATAGCTGATAAATCAAACTCTTGCCCTGTCTGAACCATCTTCATAGTTAGGTCAGAGATTTCTCGAGTCGTCATTCCTTTGAAATAGACAGCCATAGCAAAGGCAGACATCTGATAATCAGGGACAGTTCCTGACACATAGCCTTCTACCAGCCATTCAATTTCACTCGAAGTCAATTCTTGACCGTCTCGTTTTTTTTGGATTAAATCAACTGCTCTCATTCTTTCACACTTCTAAGGATATAGTATCCCTTATCTTTTTTGACGATTTCACAATTGCCAAACACTTCCTCCATCTTTGACTTGGCACTTGGAGCCCCTTGTTTTTTCTGGATAACGATTGTCAAATCTCCACTAGTTTCCAAGAAATCTTTACTTTTCTCAATGATTTCATGAACCACTTGCTTGCCCGCACGGATAGGAGGATTCGAAATGACATGGTCAAATTTCCCTTCAACTTGTTCATAGATGTTAGACTGGAAAATCGTCGCTTCTACTTTATTTCGTTCAGCATTTTGTCGCGCCAAATCCAAGGCACGATTATTAATATCGACCATGGTAGACTGAACGCCATAAGCCTTAGCTAAAGACAAGCCCAAAGGTCCGTAACCACAGCCTACATCCAGGACAGTTTCTCCTTGGTTGACCTCAAGACACTTGAGCAAGAGTTGACTTCCAAAGTCAACCATTTTCTTGCTAAAAACACCCGCATCTGTCAAAAAGGTCATTTTTTCTCCCAACAAGTCCACTCTCAACTCATGAATGTCGTGAGCAGCGTCAGGATTTTCTGCATAATACATTTTACTCATGAAACTATTTTACCATAATTTGACTTAAATTGTAAATCGTTTACAAATTGATAATAAAACGAAAAAGACTGAAGAAAGCTAGTAGGTAAAACCTTTTCTTCAATCTCTTTCAACACTTATAGATAAATGATAAACCATTTAGAACTAGAAATATCATAGTCAGGATAAAACAAAAAGTTTATCATCTATAATCGGGCGTATTTATTATTACTATTGCTTAACCTTCAGATACTTAATTATCAACAAAATTCCCAACAGGATGTTAGATAAAAGCCCAACTGATACGTTTTTGTCAGGATTTCCAAACTTGTCCAAAGTCGTATCAAATCTTCTAGCGACATGCGGAAGAAATAACCCTCTGTAGCAATCCATAGAACTAAAAAGAAATAACTACCAGCAGCAAGCCATTTCGTCCACCGTTTTTTTAGGAAGAAAGCAATCAAGAGCGAACAGATAAAAACAGCTGTTACAATGGCATGTTCCATCAAAAAAGTAAAACCGTAATAGGTTTCCACAAAACGTCTACCATTATCCGCATTCGCTCCTTTTAAAAAAGGTAGTGCAAAACTTAAAATAAAACAGAGTTCCAATGTGTAACGTTTTAAGATTTTCATAGTACACCTCCTATAAGTTGTGAACTAAAAAGCCCCCTTTATAAGCTTATAAACCAGTAAACCATCTCCAACTTCATCAATAAATTGGTCAACCTCTATCTACCTCTATTATACGATATTGGCTTACTATCATCAAGAAACCGCTTTATTTTTTTAGCTTTTTATGGTATGATAAACAAAATATCTAGGGGAAAACAAATGACCAACGAATTTTTACATTTTGAAAAAATCAGCCGCCAGACTTGGCAATCGTTACATAGAAAAACCACACCTCCTTTGACAGAAGAGGAATTAGAATCCATCAAGAGTTTTAATGACCAGATTAGCTTGCAGGATGTTACCGATGTCTATCTCCCCCTAGCCCATCTCATCCAGATTTACAAGCGTACCAAGGATGATTTGGCCTTTTCAAAAGGGATTTTCCTTCAACGTGAAAGCAAATCCCAGCCTTTTATCATTGGGGTTTCTGGGAGTGTTGCCGTTGGAAAATCCACAACCAGTCGCCTACTTCAAATCCTACTGTCCCGTACACTTACAGATGCTACGGTTGAGTTGGTAACAACTGACGGCTTTCTCTATCCCAACCATACCTTGATTGAACAAGGGATTTTAAATCGCAAGGGATTTCCTGAAAGCTATGATATGGAAGCTCTTCTCAACTTCCTGGATCACATCAAAAATGGACAAGATGTAGATATTCCTGTCTATTCTCATGAAGTCTACGACATCGTACCCGAGGAAAATCAAAGCGTCAAAGCTGCTGATTTTGTCATTGTTGAGGGAATAAATGTCTTTCAAAATCCACAAAACGAGCGTCTCTACATTACTGACTTCTTTGACTTTTCCATCTATGTTGATGCTGCGGTCGATGACATCGAGAGTTGGTATCTAGACCGTTTCTTGAAAATGCTGAGCCTAGCCCAAAACGACCCTGATAGTTACTATTATCGTTTTACTCAAATGCCGATTGGGGAAGTGGAGTCCTTTGCCCATCAGGTCTGGACCAGTATCAATCTCACAAATCTACAAAATTATATTGAACCAACTAGAAATCGTGCAGAAGTGATTCTTCATAAAACAAAGAACCATGAAATCGATGAAATTTACTTAAAAAAATAATTTTCCCTTGTCAAAACGTAAGTTTTCAGATATAATGGTATAGTTAGTAAATATGGAGGTAAGAACATTGGCAAACATTAAATCAGCTATCAAACGCGCTGAATTGAACGTTAAACAAAACGAAAAGAACTCAGCTCAAAAATCAGCTATGCGTACTGCTATCAAAGCTTTCGAAGCAAACCCATCTGAAGAACTTTTCCGTGCTGCTAGCTCAGCTATCGATAAAGCAGAAACTAAAGGTTTGATTCACAAAAACAAAGCAAGCCGCGACAAAGCTCGTCTTTCAGCTAAACTTGCTAAATAAGAAACAGTCCATAGAGGCTGTTTTTTTGTCCTCAAATAGGAAAAGGTAGAAAATGAAAATCGCAATTATCGGATATTCTGGTGCTGGTAAGTCAACTCTAGCCGAAAAGTTGTCTCACTGCTACTCCATCCCAAAACTGCACATGGACACACTCCAATTTCAACCCGGTTGGCAAGACAGTGACCGTGAATGGATGTTGGCCGAGATGAATAACTTTCTCACCAAGCATGAAGCTTGGGTTATTGATGGTAATTATTCTTGGTGTTTCTATGAGGAAAGAATGCAGGAAGCTGACCAAATCATCTTTCTCAATTTTTCCCCATTGACCTGTCTCTTTCGAGCCTTTAAACGGTATCTCACATACCGAGGCAAGGTCAGAGAAAGTATGGCAGCTGGTTGTCAAGAACAATTTAATTGGGAGTTTATCAGATGGATTCTCTGGGATGGGCGGAGCAAATCCGCTAAGGAACGCTACAAGTGGATTCAAGAAACCTATCCAGATAAAGTTGTTATCCTTAGGTCTCAAAAGGAGATGGATTACTTTATAAAGACTCACGAAAACAAGAAGAAAAACCAACGTGGATAATGTTAGTACTATTTGGAAGACAAATCCCCTTTTTGAGGGCTTTTTTCCCAAAATATTTTCTTCATCATTTACCAATCTATCCTATCTAAAACTCTGAATTCTATAGAAATGAAAAGGGACATTCACTGTCCCTTTTATCAATTTTTAGATCTTGAATATAAAAGGATAATATAGCACGAGTGCCCCATACTTGTAGATTGATATTATAGTCTCGACAACTCATAAAATAATCAATTCACAATTGATTCTCTGGGCAGAGATAATAATCATAGATTGAATCATAATCAAAATTGCTAGGTCTTAAATCCTCTTTACTCATTTGGAACGAGTTTAAGGGAAGACGGAATTATATTTCGCTTTATTAATAGGCAATGGAATGAGTATTATAACCTTAATCTGAAAAAATAAAGGTTTCAGCTACTAAAAATGTGCAAGAAAAGCCTGATTTCATACACTCTTTCACCTTTGTTACTATAGGCTCGGACCCAGTTATACTTAGCCCCAAGTAATTTCCAATTGATAGCTGGCAAAGGGATGTCCCTCTTGATTTTGTAGTTGATAATCTAGTTCAATCTTTTGCCCATCAACTTGATAATGGTTCGTTTGGATGATAAACTCCTGCATGCCCATAGGTGTAGGAATATAGGCTAAACTATTGCTATCCTTTAGAAAGCGCATAATGGTCTTGGGATTGGAAAAACGACTCATCACCAGCTCTTGACCATGAAATTTAATCACTACTTTTTCCTTTTCCTCATTATAGAAAAGCAGGTAGCTATAATCTCCCTTTTCATGCACTTCCACGTCATAAAGTTGGTCAATCACTTCCAACTGCTCATCAAACTGAATCGTATTTCGCATCCGAATCTTCACATCAAGTCCTCTTTCTTGTCTCTTGTCCTACTATTTTACCAAAAACTCTAGCTTTTTGCTATAATGGTCATATGAACGAAAAAGTATTCCGTGACCCAGTTCACAACTACATCCATGTCAATAATCAAATCATCTATGACTTGATTAATACAAAAGAATTTCAACGTTTGCGCCGTATTAAGCAACTGGGTACGTCCAGTTATACTTTCCACGGTGGGGAGCACAGCCGCTTCTCCCACTGTCTAGGAGTGTATGAGATTGCACGACGTATCACTGAGATTTTTGAAGAAAAATATCCAGATGAATGGGATCCTGCCGAGTCTCTCTTGACCGTGACCGCTGCTCTCCTACATGACCTTGGGCATGGTGCCTACTCACATACTTTTGAACATCTCTTTGATACAGACCATGAGGCCATTACTCAGGAGATTATTCAAAGTCCTGAGACTGAGATTCACCAAGTCCTGCTACAAGTGGCGCCTGATTTCCCAGAAAAGGTCGCCAGTGTTATCGACCATAGCTATCCAAATAAACAGGTCGTACAACTCATTTCTAGTCAGATTGATGCAGACCGCATGGACTATCTCTTGCGCGACTCCTATTTTACAGGTGCTTCTTACGGAGAATTTGACTTGACTCGGATCCTCCGAGTCATTCGTCCTGTCGAAAATGGGATTGCCTTTCAGCACAATGGCATGCATGCCATCGAGGACTATGTCCTCAGCCGTTACCAAATGTATATGCAGGTCTATTTCCACCCAGCAACACGCGCCATGGAAGTTCTCCTACAGAATCTTCTCAAGCGCGCCAAGGAACTCTATCCTGAAGAAAAAGATTTCTTTGCACGAACTTCTCCACATCTCCTACCTTTCTTTGAAAAAAATGTGACCTTAGCTGACTATCTGGCTCTGGATGATGGGGTGATGAATACTTACTTCCAGCTCTGGATGACCAGTCCTGACAAGATTTTAGCAGATTTATCGCAACGCTTTGTCAACCGCAAGGTCTTTAAATCCATTACCTTTTCACAAGAGGACCAAAACCAACTCGCTAGCATGAGAAAATTGGTTGAGGATATCGGTTTTGATACCGACTACTACACAGCCATTCATAAGAACTTTGACCTTCCTTATGATATCTATCGTCCCGAATCTGAAAATCCGAGGACACAGATTGAGATCTTACAAAAAAATGGAGAACTGGCAGAACTATCTAGCCTGTCTCCTATCGTCCAATCCCTTGCTGGCAGTCGCCACGGAGATAATCGTTTCTATTTCCCGAAAGAAATGTTGGACCAAAACAGCATCTTCGCAAGCATTACCCAGCAATTTTTACACTTGATTGAGAACGATCATTTTACCCCAAATAAAAACTAGAAGAGGAAATTTATGAGTATTAAACTAATCGCCGTCGATATCGACGGAACCCTAGTCAATAGCCAAAAGGAGATTACTCCTGAAGTCTTTTCTGCCATCCAAGATGCAAAAGAAGCTGGTGTCAAAGTCGTCATTGCAACTGGACGCCCTATCGCTGGCGTTGCCAAACTTCTGGACGACTTGCAGTTGAGAGATGAGGGTGACTATGTCGTGACCTTCAACGGTGCCCTTGTCCAAGAAACTGCTACTGGCCATGAGATTATCAGCGAATCCTTGACTTATGAGGATTATCTGGATATGGAATTCCTCAGTCGCAAGCTCGGTGTCCACATGCATGCCATTACCAAGGATGGTATCTATACTGCCAATCGTAATATCGGAAAATATACAGTGCACGAATCAACCCTCGTCAGCATGCCCATCTTCTACCGCACTCCTGAAGAAATGGCTGACAAGGAAATCGTCAAGTGTATGTTTATCGATGAACCAGAAATTCTCGATGCTGCCATTGAAAAGATACCAGCGGAATTTTACGAACGCTACTCCATCAACAAATCTGCTCCTTTCTACCTCGAACTCCTTAAAAAGAATGTGGACAAAGGTTCAGCCATCACTCACCTAGCTGAAAAACTCGGATTGACCAAAGATGAAACCATGGCTATCGGCGACGAAGAAAATGACCGTGCCATGCTGGAAGTCGTTGGTAACCCTGTAGTCATGGAAAACGGAAATCCAGAAATCAAAAAAATCGCCAAATACATCACCAAAACAAATGACGAATCTGGCGTTGCCCATGCCATCCGTACATGGGTACTGTAAAAGGAAAGAATAGATAAAAACCGCTCGGCTGAGCGGTTTTTTATAAGTTAGAGAATCGCTAATATTATCTAAATGTACAGTTACTTAAATCTTGAGAGTACAAAAACATGCAAGCGATCCTATGATTTTAAGATTAGGTTGTACAGTTACTTAAATCTTGAGAGTACAAAAACAACGTGTCCTGATATCCTTGATATCCTTAGGTTGTACAGTTACTTAAATCTTGAGAGTACAAAAACTGAGAGTAAACTTGAACCATCAAACTCAAT